>CANRBH010000001.1 GCA_947628825.1 uncultured Clostridia bacterium
AACATAAATAAATTTTTTCATATTTATGTTTTGTATCATAAGAAGTTTAAAGTTTACACAAACTTTACGATACTCTCTAAGGTTTTGGTGTACTTACTTGCAATTTTTAATTGAATAAGTAAGTTAAGTTCTTATATTCTCTTATTTCTTAATTGTCTAATAATTCCTAAAATATCTTTTACACTAAAAAAATATTTTTCTGCTTTTGTTAAAGTCATATTATGATTATGTTTATATACAATCTTGTCAACGAATGTTAGCATATCTGATACTTGAAATAGTCTTTTCTCTTTGTGATTAAATTCAATTCTATGTTCTACATTGCTTCTTGTAATTAATAATGTATCTATGATAGCACCTAATGCTTCTTGTCCATTGTCATAATAAATAACTACTTTGTCAAATTCATTCATGTAATCTTTTATCATTTCAAAAAAGTTATTTATTTCAACAGCAAGTTCTCTATTTAATTGTGATTTATTATTTTTAAATCTTTTATCTACAATAATTGTATGTATTTTTACTTTTACTCTTTTTGAAAAGTAAAATATAGACCAGAAAATATCTTTTCTTTGCTTTAAATTAAAATGTGAATAATCTCCTCTTTTAGCTACTAAATCTGCTAAATGTATCATTCCATCATAATTAGCTTTTTTTAATCTATTATTTAAATAGTCTAAATCATTAGCAATGGAGTCACTACTTTCATGTATTGTAAACGAAACTCCATATAATTCTGAACTTCCATTTGCAAATCCAAAATCGCCACTTTCATCTATAAATATATTAAGCCTTTTTATCATAATCACTTACTTTAATAAAGAACCTCCTTCTACTTCCTTAACAATACCATATTAAAATGTATTATTCAATAAGATTTATTATTAAAATTAGAAAAATTTTTTTAAATTCTATTTACAAATACCCATAGGGGGTATATAATATTATGGGTGATGAAATGAAAGATAATTGTTGTAAAAAGAAAACTCATAGAGAGGCAGAAGAAAAGAAAGCTATATGTAATAGACTAAATAGAATTGAAGGACAAATAAGAGGAATAAAAAAGATGGTTGAAGAAGATAGCTATTGTAATGATATTTTGGTTCAATTATCTGCTGTTGAAAATTCTATTAAAAGTTTATCTAATCATGTATTAGAAAAGCATTTATATAGTTGTGTAACAAATGATATAAAAGAAGGTAAACTAGAAATATTAGATGAACTAACAAGTTTATTTAAGAAATTTAACAGATAAAATTATAGAAGTATCAATCAAAATTATAAAGTAGAAAGGAGAAATTCGTATAATAAGTTATACGAAAAAATCAAAAATGGGAATTACATTTGAAAGAAGAATAAACTATTATGAAACAGACAGAATGGGAGTAGTACACCATTCAAATTACATTAGATTTTTAGAAGAAGCTAGATGTTATTGGCTTGAGGAATTAGGAATGCCTTTTGAAGAACTTGAAAAGCAAGGAATAACGATTCCAGTACTTGGAGTAAATATTAGTTACAAATATCATGTTACATTTGGAGATACTATTTTAATAAATCTTAAAATGAAAGAGTATAATGGTGTAAGAATGACAGTTGGATATGATGTTAAAGATAAAGCGACTGGAATGACAGTTTTGACAGGAGAAACAAAACATTGCTTTACTAATAGAGAACTTAAACCAATAAATTTAAAGAAAACAAATCTTGATTTTTATAATAAATTTTTGAGTACGGTAGAAGAATAGATACTATAAATAAAATGGTAAAAATGAATACGAATGATAAAGTAAATAAAAAGAAAATAGATTTAAAGTTTAGTTCAAAATAAATTAAAAAATTTAAGGAGGGAAATTTAAAATGAAAGAAACTGTATTAAATGTAAAAGGAATGGTTTGCAATGGATGTGAAAACAGAGTAAAAAATGCTCTAAAAAATATTGATGGAGTTGAGGAAGTTTCTGCAAATCACGAAACAGGAGTTGTAAAAGTTACATCAAATGAAGATGTATTAAAAGAAAAGCTAGAAGAAACAATAGAAGATATAGGATTTGAAGTAGTAAAGGATTAAATTTATGAAAAAAATAATTTTATCCATTGATGGAATGACTTGTTCAGCATGTTCAAATGGACTAGAAAAATATCTAAATAAACAGAAGCGGAGTAAAAAATGCGTCTGTTAATTTAGTGATGGCTAATGCTTCAATTGAATATGATGAAAAATTGCTTAACAAAGAAAAACTAGAAGAGTTTGTAAAACAAGCAGGATTTAAAAGTTTAGGAGAATTTAAAGAAATAAACCTTGAAGCTAAAAATAAAACTGAAAAAATTAAGTTTATCAGTTTTACATTTTTAGCTATTTTCTTAATGTATGTTTCTATGGGGCATATGATAAATCTACCAACGATTCCATTTTTAGATATGCATACTAATATAAATAATTATATGATTTGTTTGCTAGTTCTCACAATTTGTTTTATCATATATGGATTTGACATTTTAAGAAATGGATATAAAAATCTAATTCACAGAACTCCTAATATGGACACTTTAGTTGGAATAGGAGTGCTTACAAGTTTTATTTATAGTATATATAATATGATTATGGTGTTTAATGGAAAAACTTATTTAGCAATGAGCTTATATTTTGAGTCATCTGCAATAGTTATTTATTTTATCAAACTAGGAAGATACATTGATGGTATTAGCAAAGATAAAACTAAAGAGGCAATACAAAAATTAGTAAAAATCACTCCTAATACAGCAGTAATTAAAATTGATGGCGAAGAAAAAAAAGTTACACTTGATGAAATAAAAAAAGGTGACATTGTAATATGCAAACCAGGAGAAAAAATTGCTGTTGATGGAGAAATTGTATTTGGCAAATCTCATTTAGATGAATCTTTTATTACAGGAGAAAGCAAACCTACTTCTAAAGAAATAGGAAGCAAAGTTATTGCAGGAAGTATGAATTATGATGGATATATTGAATATAAAGCAGAAAGAATAGGAAAAGAATCAACAGTATCAGAGATAGTAAAATTAGTTGTTGAAGCAAGTAATACAAAACCTAAAATAGCTAAGATTGCAGATAAAGTATCAGGATATTTTGTACCGGTTGTAATGGCAATAGCAATCCTTACATTGTTATTTTATTTAGTAACAGGTCAAGGAATACAAAATTCTATTATAACATTTGTAACAATATTAGTTGTAGCATGTCCATGTAGTTTAGGATTAGCAACTCCACTTGCAGTTGTTGTAAGCGAAGGGTTATGTGCATCAAATGGAATACTTATAAAGAAAAGTGAGATTTTAGAAAGTGCACAAAAAGTAAATACAATAGTATTTGACAAAACTGGAACACTAACTTATGGAAAGCTAAAAATAGCAGAAGTAATAAATTATAGTAATATTAAAGAAAAAGAATTATTACAGTTAGTGGGAAGCATTGAAAGCAAATCATCTCATCCAATAGGAAAAGCTTTTACAGATTATATGGATGAAAATAAGATAAAATATTTAGATGTAAAAAATTTTGAAAATATCTCTGGATTAGGTGTAACAGGAAAAATAAATCAAGATGAATTTATAATTGGAAATTCTAAAATACTGGAAAAATATAAAATAAAAAATCCATATTTAGAAGATGAAAAAAGATTATCAGCAAATGGAAATAGTATAGTTTATGTTGTAAAAGAGAAAGAAGTTATTAGCTTAATAGGAGTAAACGATATTATAAGAGAAAATGTTAAGGAAGTTATAAAACGACTAAATGAAATGAATATTGATACAATAATGCTTACAGGAGATAATAAAGAAACAGCTGAAAAAATTGCAAAAGAAATAGGTATAACAAAAGTTATTGCAAATGTGCTTCCAAGTGAAAAAGCAAGCACTATTAAAAACTTAAAACAAGAAAATAAATTTGTTTTAATGTGTGGTGATGGTATAAATGATAGTCCAGCTTTAGCTAGTTCAAATATTGGAGTTAGTGTAAATAGTGGAACAGATATTGCAATGGATTCATCAGATGTAATTTTAACAAAAAATGATTTAAATAGTATTTTAAATTTGATAAGAATAAGTAAAAGAACAATAAGTATTATAAAACAAAATTTATTTTGGGCATTTTTCTATAATATGCTTATGATACCAGTTGCAATGGGTGTATTTAAGTTTGCAGAAATTTCAATAAATCCAATGCTTGCTAGTTTAGCAATGGTTTTAAGTAGCATTACTGTTATATTAAATACACTTAGATTAAAAATGATTAAGATGTAAATTTATTTATTTAAGTTTCGGTTTTTGGCAAAAATAAAATTTTCAAAAAATACCGAAACTTAAATTATTTTTATATTGACATCCATATTTAGTTAAATATATAATTATTATATTAAGAAAATTGCTTAGTTTCAAAAGATAAAATTGCTTTTTTATATGTATACTTTCAAAAAGCAAGAGAGGATTTGTTTATATGGAAAGATTTCTTAAAATATTTTTAGCTATTATAATTATTGGCGTACTCATTCTAATCGGTTTAGGAATGAGACAAATTATTCAAACAATAACTAGAAGCAATGATTTAGGATTAGATAATATTTTATCAAATTTGGAAAATACCCCTAAAACAATAAAGGCAGTTGTTGTAAAAGTAAATGATAAAAGTTTGATGGTGATATCAATAGCTAATGAAGAAGTAGGAGAAATTTATACTTGTAGTTTTGCTAAAGAAGGAAACATTGGATTTAAGATGGGTCAAGAAATACTTATACATTATGATGGGACGATATTTGCGACATATCCAGGAAG
Organism: uncultured Clostridia bacterium; assembly: GCA_947628825.1. GTDB lineage: Bacteria > Bacillota > Clostridia > TANB77 > CAG-508 > CAG-793. The sequence continues at coordinate 4,812 of CANRBH010000001.1, forward strand.
TTTTTCTAATGTAGAAAAAATAGAAGTTGTAAAAGAGAAAAGTGAAATAGAAATACCAGAAAAATATTTGAGATATTGCTATAGTAGCTTTGATAATGTTTCTATTGTTATAAATGATTTTAATAATTCAGGAATGACCTTTACTATAACAGATAGTAATAAATACAAATACGATTATAGCAAGGAGTATGTAATAACAAAAAAGAATAAAGAAATAGAAGAAGAAAATAAAAAAATAGAAGAAAGAAATAAGAATGCTTTAGAACAACAATTGGAACAAGAAAAAGCTAAAAATCAAGAAGGAAAAAATTATACAACAGGATTTACTCCACCTGAAACTCCTAAAGAAGTATGGGAAGAAGTTCCTAAAATTTCAAATATAAAATCTGAAAATACAGGTTCATATTCTGAGGTCGGAAATACTTACACTAGAAATTATGATTGGGCAAATTTATATGGACAACTAGGAGAAGGAGAATATAAATTTAGAACAAAGATAAACGAAATTATTAGCAAAACTATAGAAATAAATTTTACAATAGATAAAAATGGAAAAGTAACTTATAGTAAGCCAATCATTGATAATATATAAAAAAGAGGAACGCTTTAGCGTTCCTTTTTGGTGCACCCGGAGGGATTCGAACCCCCGATCTCAAAGTTCGTAGCCTTGCATTCTATCCAGCTAAACTACGGGTGCATAAAATTATTATACAACATTTAAATAATATTTTCAAGAAAAAAGGATATTTTGTAAAAAATCATATGGTTATATACATAAAATATTGCAAATAAGGGAAAAAAAGTATATAATTATTGTACAAATAAAGGAAGGAAAACTAAAGTAAAATGGATAAAAAAAGTAAGAATAAAAAAATAGGAATGATTATAAGTGTTATAGTGATACTTGCAGTTGTGATAACAGGAATAGTTGTATACTTAGTAAATTCAAGAGAAAAGGTGATAAAAGAAGAATTTGCGATAACATATGAAGACGGAGTGAAAATTAACACAAGTGAAGAACTGGCTAAAGATAAACAGTTAGATAACTTGAGAATAACTAATATAAAGTTATCATGTAGAAATAATACAAGTACATTAATTGCAGATGTAATAAATAATGGTGGGAACACTCAAGAACAAGTTGTAAAGATAGAAATGATTGATAAAGACGGAAATGTTATTATGGAACTAAAAGGATTATTAAAATCTTTAACACAAGGAGAAACAACACAATTAAATGTAAATGCATCATCAGATATAGCAGGTGCATATAATTTTAGAGTATCGAAATAATAGAGAGGAATTAAAATGTCATATATTGAATTTGAAAACATAACTAAAGAATATAAAATGGGAGAAATAACAATAAAAGCACTTAATAAAGCAAATTTCAATATAGAAAAAGGAGAACTAGCAGTTATAGTTGGACCAAGTGGAGCAGGAAAAACAACTGCTCTTAATATATTAGGTGGAATGGATAGAGCAACTTCAGGAAAATTAATCGTAGATGGAAAGAATGTAACAAAGTTAAATGATAGACAACTTATTAAATATAGAAGAGATGATATAGGATTTGTATTTCAATTCTATAATCTGATTCAAAATTTAACAGCATTAGAAAATGTTGAAATAGCAACTCAATTGTGTAAAGACGCTCTTAATCCAAGTACGATATTAGAAAAAGTAGGATTAAAGGATAGAAAAAATAATTTTCCAGCACAGCTTTCAGGAGGAGAACAACAAAGAGTTGCAATAGCAAGAGCAATAGCTAAAAATCCCAAATTGCTTCTTTGTGATGAACCAACAGGAGCATTGGATTACAAAACAGGAAAACAAATATTAAAATTATTGCAGGAAACTTGCAGAAAAGAAAATATGACAGTTATAATTATCACTCATAATACTGCGATAACACCAATGGCTGATAAAGTAATTAATTTTAAAAATGGAAGAGCCGAAGAAGTAAAAGTAAATGATAATATTGTACCTATAGAAGAAATTGAATGGTAGAAACAAAAGCAAAAAAGCTATAGTGTTAAACTGTATATAAAATATACGAGATAAAAAACTATAGTAAATGTAAAAGCAATAGAGTTAAAGAGGTACAAAGAATGAAAAGCAAGCTATTAAAAAATAGTATAAAAGAAATAAAAGACACATTCAAAAGATTTGTGTCTATTTTCCTTATGGCTTTTTTAGGTGTAGGATTTTTCGCTGGTTTAGTTGCAACTGGACCAGATATGAGAGAAACTCTAGACCTTTATTTTGATGATAAAAATGTTTATGATATTTCTATTGTCTCTACGCTAGGACTAACAGATGAAGATATAAATGAACTTGAAAAAATTGATAATATAGAAAGTGCATATGGCGTAAACAGTAAAGATGAAATAATATCATATCAAAATGAATCATATATTGCTAAATTTATTGAAATCAATAAAGATGTAAATGATGTAAATTTAAAAGAAGGTAGAATGCCTGAAAACGATAATGAGTGCTTAATGGACAGTTTCTTTATTGATTTTTATGGTGAAAATTTGGATGATACAATAAAAGTAGATGATAAAGAATATAAAATAGTTGGAACAGCTCAAAGTCCTTTATACATAACTAATTCTAGAGGAACTACTAATATAGGCTCTGGAAGCATAGATTTATACATATATGTAAATAAAATAGAACAAGATTATTACACAAATATTTATCTAAAAGTTAAGGATGCAAAAGAGTTAGTAACTGACACAGATGAGTACAATGATTTAATAAATAATGCAAAACAAAAAGTAGAAGAAATTAAAAGTGTAAGAGAACAAGCTAGATATGAAGAAATTAGAAAAGAAGCAGAAGATGAAGTAAACTCAGCAAAGCAAGAATTAGAGAATAATAGAAAAGAAGTAAATAGTAAGTTACAAGACGCGGAAAATCAAATAAAATCTGGCGAAGATAGTATTAAATCAGCTAAAAATCAAATAGCTGGAAGCAAATTAGAATTAAATAGAAATAAAACTCAAGCTGAACAAAGTTTTAAAGATGCAGAAAATCAAATTGAGGAAAATTCTAAAAAAATAGAAGAAGCAAAAGTTAATTTAACTACTGCAAATACAGGTTTAGAAACAATAATACAAAAATTGCAAACAATAGATTCAAATTTAGAAAAGCTTGAAACTTATAAAAAACAATTAGAAAGTTTGGGTCAAAGTACGGAAGAAATTGATAATCAAATCGAGAACTTGAAATCCACAAAAAGTGAGCTAAATGTGGAAAAAGAAAATCTAGAAAAGACAATACTTGTATTAAATAGTTCAATTACAGAAGGAGAAAAAGGTATACAAAATGCAAAAGAAGAACTAGAAAAAAGCAAGCAAGAAGCAAATGAGCAGTTTAAAGATGCTGAAGCAAGAATAATAAGAGCAGAAAATGAAGTTAAAGACAATGAAAATACTATAAAGCAAAACAAGGAAGAATTAGAAAAACAAAGAAATGATGCTAATAAAGAGTTTCAAGAAGCGGAAGATAAAATAAAAGAAGCAGAACAGGAAATAGAAGAAATTAAAAAGCCAACTTGGTATATTACATTAAGAAATGATAATTCAGGATATGGTACATATACAGACTCAGTTGATAGTATGATAAATATAGCAAAGCTATTTCCACTTGTATTTTATATAATAGCAATTTTAACAAGTCTAACTTCAATGACAAGAATGGTTGAAGAAGAAAGAACAGAAATAGGAACACTAAAAGCGCTAGGATATAGCAGTATACAAATATTAGGAAAGTATGTTTTATATTCATTGTTAGCATGTGTAACTGGTGGAATGTTAGGAATGGCTCTAGGATTTAAACTTCTTCCAAACATTATATGGACAATATATAAAATAATGTTTGACATGACAAGTTTGCATGATCCATTTAGATTTGATATAGGAGTGGTAGGATTAGGAATAGCAATAATTTGTATTGTTGGAGCAACAGTATTTGCTTGTATGAAACAGTTAAGAAGTATGCCTGCTAAACTAATGAGACCAAAAGCACCAAAGTCAGGCAAAAGAATCTTACTAGAAAGAATAAATTTTATATGGAAAAGATTAAAATTTTCTCAAAAAGTTACATGTAGAAATATATTTAGATATAAGAAAAGAGCTATAATGACTATTGTTGGAATTACTGGATGCTCAGCACTAATTCTTGCAGGATTTGGCCTAAAAGATTCAGTTACAGGAATTGTATCATATCAATATGGAGAAATATTTAATTATCAAGACTTAATAGTTGTTCAAAATTTGCAAGGTAAAGATTTACTTGATGGATATGACTATGTAGAAACAAATATGAAAACAATAACAATAGATGGAAAAGACAGTAATTTAGTTGTAGCTGATAAAGATTTAGATAAAGTAATAAACTTCTATGATAAGAAAACAGGAGAAAAAGTTAAACTGGATGATGAAGAAGTATTTATTACTGATAAGCTTGCAGATTTAATAAATGTAAAAGAAGGAGATTCTATACAATTTAGTATAGATGAAAAGGAATATAATTTTAAAGTAAAACACATTTTGAGAAATTATATTTATAACTATGTATACATATCTAGACCATTATATGAAAGCACAATTGGTGAATATGAAGTAAACACTATAATGGTAAATGATAAATTAACAGATGAGAAAAAACAAGAAATTTTAAATAATGAAAACGTATTATCCTTAGTTGATGTCCAAGAAACAATGACAGGAATAAGTGATATGTTAAGCTCGCTTAACTATGTTATATTAGTTTTAATTGTATCAGCTGCTCTACTTGCATTTGTAGTTTTATATAATCTTGCGAATATAAATATAGGTGAAAGAATTAGGGAAATAGCCACTTTAAAAGTACTAGGATTTTATGATAGTGAAGTTGATAATTATATAAGCAAAGAAACAAGAATTTTCACAGTGATAGGTATAATATTAGGATTGGGAGCAGGATATATTTTATGCAATTTCTTAATCTCAACTTGCGAAGTTGAAATAGTAAGATTTGTAAAAGAAATAAAGCCTTTGAGTTATTTGTATTCTATTATGATAACAGTATTGTTTACAATGATTGTTAATATAATTGTGCATAAAACGTTAAAGAAAGTAGATATGATAGAATCATTAAAGAGCGTAGAATAATTATAAAAAATATGTATTTTGCGTGTATTATAATAAGAGATTAAAAAGCTTACGCGAAAAAGGCTAATAAAAATTGCAGTTTAAATATTGATATGTTATAATAAGGCTAAAATTGAGAAGGGAGAAGATAATGAAAGAAGATTCTGAGAAAAAGAAAGAAACAAAAAATGTAAGGAAGCCAAAAACAACTAATACTAAAAAAGTTGAAAAAAAGACAGAAGAAAAAGAAACAAAAAAAGTAAATAAAAAGAGTACTTCAACAAAAAATGTTAAAGAGAAAAAAGCAGAAGTAAAAAAAGAGGTAAAACCAACAGAAAAAAAAGTTAAAGGAAATTATTTTGTTGGATTACTTGGAGCCGTGCTTGGGGGATTAATTGCAACTATTCCATGGATACTAATGTACGTATATGGAAACATGATGTTATCAGCTTTATCAATTGTAATTGCTGCAGGCGAGTTTTACGGTTATAAATTATTCAAAGGAAAAGTAACAAAGAGATTACCAATTACAATAATGTTATTAGCAGTTTTAATTGTTGTATTAACAACATTAGTAATAATTCCGGTATTTTTACTAATGAGTGAAGGAGTAAGTATAAGTTTAGACTCAGTCAAAGGTTTATATCAAAATGAAGAATTTACTCAAGCAATTATAAAAGACATGGTTGTTGGAATAATATTTACATTATTAGGAGCAAGTGTAATTACAGCTAATATAAAAAGACAATTAAAAAATGGTAATATAGAGGATATAGATTTATCAAATTCAAAAGAAGCAGAAGAATTAAAAAATAAAGCTATAGAAAAAATAAAACCAATATTTAAAAGATTTAATGCAATGGAAAAAGAACATGGAATTTTAAAAGATGAATTAAATGCAGAAGTATCAGAAGATGAAGAACTAAAAACAGCATTAAATACTTTAAAAGCATACAAGATAGTAAAAAAATCAGGCGGAAGATTTTATTACTCAGAAGAATCTGAGAACAAACAATTAAAAGCAAAGAATAAAAATGTATCAAAAATTGTTACAGTAGTAATAGCTGTAGTACTAGTAGCAGTGATGGTAGTAGTTGTTGTTTTAAATCAAATGGGAATACTTAATATGGAAAATGTTTCTGATGATAAAATCAGCTTTTCAGTAAATGGAAGATGGATAAGTTACCAAAGTTATTATACTTATGGTAATGCATGGACATATTATAGATATATAAACACTCCTGTACCAACTGATGGAAAATTGGATGGAAGTGATCCTACAAAATGGCCTGCATATTTGACAGTAAGTTATTCAACAATAGATTTAGAAGATATGTCATCTTTAGAAGAAGTTAAAGAAAGTTTTAAAGAGTATATAAATTCTTTAGAAGAAGTACCTGATGTATATGAGGATAAAATAGAAAAAACTAAAACAGGTTATGATATATTAAAGGTAAAAATACAATTTAATCAAGAACCTCAGCAAGTAGAATATATATATCAAATTATGAACGGAGACCAACTAGCAACTATAGATTCATACAGTTATAATTTAGCGGATGAGCAAGAAATAAAAACAACTGTTGAAAATATAGCAAATGCATTGAAATGGAAATAAATATACTGTATATTAGTGGGGGAATAATAGGTGAACAAAGAAGAAATAATAGATAACTCTAGTGAAAAGCAAGAAAAAAAAGAAGTAAAAAAAACCAGTAAAAAAGTTATTGTAATAAGCGTTCTTTTTATAATTGCAATATTTGTTGGAACATTTGCCTATATGATGAATACAGATGATGTAGATAATCTTGGGGAATTACTAAGAACAGCAGATTATAAATGGGTATTTATTGGTATAGTATGCTTGATTATGATGTGGCTTGCTGAAACTGTAAATATGCATATTCCATTAAAAAGAATATATCCAACCCAAAAATTTACTAACTCAATTAAGATAACAATGATTGGACAACTATTTAACAACTTAACACCATTTAGTACGGGTGGACAGGTAATGCAAGTGTATGAAATGGGAAAGAGTGGTAAAAGAACAAGTGATACTTTATCAATTTTATCAATGAAGTTTTTAGTACAACAAATTACAATGATGATTTTTACAGTAGGTGTGTTAATCACACAATTTACACACTTTCAAGATTTATTTAGTCAATATTTAGTAATAGGAATAATAGGAGTATCAATAAATATTTTATTGTTAACATTCCTAGTATTGGCAGGAACAAATAAAGAATTTATAATGAAAATTGCAAGACCAATTATTAGATTTGTAGCAAAGATAAGAATTGGAAAATTTAGATTTATAAAAGAACCTGAAGAAAAGATAGAAAACTTTGAAAAAAGTGTTGAAAATTATAATGAACAATTTAAAATTATGCACAAACATAAAGCAATGGTTGCAAAAATGGCAGTAGCTGGTTTTGTACAAGCAATAACATATTATGCAATCACTTTTGCAGTTTATAAAACATTTGGAAACTCTGGCTCAAACTTTTGGGAAATAGTAACAAGACAAACATTCTTAGTATTACTTGTATCAGTAGTTCCAACTCCGGGAGCAGGACTTGGAGCAGAAGGCGGATTTTGGCTAATATTTGAACCAATTTTTAAAGATACGACCAATCTATCAATTCTATTTTGGAGAATATACACATTCTATTTACCAATTTTAATAGGTGCATTGTTTATGATACCAACAAAAAGACTAATAACAAAAAGATTTCAAAAAGAATAACAAAAACACTCTGCAAAATATGCAGAGTGTTTTAACATCTAGATTAAAATTGTAAATTTCTACAATTTGCAATAAAATCTTGTTTTTTTTATGAATATAATATAAAATAAGAAAAAATTATATCACAATATGTAGAACACTTTTTTAGTTTTAGTCTTATATTTTGACAAAATAATTACAAAGCTAGTATTAAAATTATACAAAAGAACTAAGAAAGTGAGAGGTGGTAAGGATGTTACAAAATATTTCAAGAGATTATGAAGAAAAAGATGAACAGGTAAATATAAATGTAAAAGAAGCTTTATCAAACATCTTTAGTATTCAAAAAATAATTATATACATATTAACATTTATGATTTCTATGGTAGGATTTGGAGTAGATCAAACAGTTATAGCTCCGTTTGGACTAGCAATGCTTGCAGCAACAATTAGTAATGGAATTCCAATAGCAATGGTATATTTAGCAAGCTTGCTTGGAACAGCTATAAAGTTTGGTGGAAGCAACACACTTACATTTGTTTTTACATCAATTCTAATGTTACTTATGGTTCTAATTAGAAAACCTGCAAGAAATGAAGAAGAAAATGAAAAAATAAAATTAGGAGCATATCTTTTTATTTCTGTTTTTTTAGTACAAGCTATTTCAATGATATTCAAAGGATTTTACTTTTATGATTTGTTAGTTGCTATAACAACTAGTGTAGCAAGTTATATATTCTATAAAATATTTGTAAATTCTTTAGATGTAGTTAATAAATATGGGATAAAAAGAGTATTTTCAATAGAAGAAGTAATAGGAGCAAGTTTACTTATAGCAATAGCGACTATTTCTTTAAGTAATGTACAAATTTTTTCATTCTCTTTAAGAAATATTCTATGTATTTTTATTGTTTTAGTTCTAGGATGGAGAAATGGTATATTAGTAGGTGGAATTAGCGGAACAACAGTAGGAATAGTTCTAGGAATAATAGGAGATGGAAATACTGCACTAATAGCAGCTTATGCAATTTCTGGAATGTTAGCAGGATTATTAAACAGATTCGGAAAAATAGGTGTAATAGTAGGATTTATTCTTGGAAATGTTTTAATAGCATACAGCTCTAATGGAGGAACAAGCAATATTATAATGTTTCAAGAAATTTTAATTGCATCAGTTGGACTTCTTGCTATGCCAAAAAATACAAAAATAAATATTGACAAAATAATTCCTAAAACAAAACTATTACCAGAAGCAGGAAGAGTATTAGAAGGAAATGATGAAGCTTTAATTAAGCTTAATAGTATATCAAAGACTATTTCGGAAATAGCAGACAATTACAAACAAGATGAGTTATATGAAAAAAATGAAGAAGCATTTGAAGAAGAAGTAATGAAATCATTAGAAGGAATGGAAGACAACCTTTTATATGATGATATATATAATGATGATGGAAGTATATTAAAAGATATATTTGATAGCTTAATTGAAAATGGTATTTTGACTCAAAATGCTATAATTAGCATATTTGCTAAGAATAATACATATCTAATGAGTTCAGATGATAAAGATACAAATGACATAGAAGAAAAAGAAATAAGAGATATGATAAAAGCGATAAATTCTGCATATCGAATTTGTAAAGTAAATCAAGTTTGGCAGAAAAAATTAGATGAAGCAAATAAGAATATGTCTGATCAATTAAAAACGGTAAAAACAGCAATAGAAAACATTACAGATGAAATGACCGACTCAGATAATGATGAGTTTAAAGTGCAAAAAGAAAAAATAATAAAAGTTTTAAAAGAAAAAAACATTGAAATAAAAGATTTAAAAATAAGAAAAGAAAATACCGGAAGATTTATTATAAATGCTTACACAGATGTATGTAATGACGCTAATGGAAGGGTATGCCCAATAAAACAAATATCTAAAGGAATCTCTAGTGTGCTAGGAGAAAAGCTAACAGTACAAGATCAAAAATGTGGAATAAGGCTAAATAGAGATACTTGTTCATATACATATCTTTCAGATGATAAGTATTTAATTCAAACGGGAGTTGCTAAAATAAAAAAGGATGGAGAAACAGTATCAGGAGATATTGTATCAAATGTACGACTTGGTGATGGAAAATACTTATTTACAATAAGTGATGGAATGGGTACAGGAAAAACAGCAGAAAAGAACAGTAAAATTGCTGTAAGTATGTTAGAAAGATTATTAAGCTCAGGATTTGAAAAAGATACATCAATAAAGCTAATAAACTCAGCTATTCTAACAGCTAATAGAGAAGATAGTTATGCAACATTAGATATAAGTATATTAGATTTATTTGCAGGAAATATACAATTTGTTAAAAGCGGTGCTTGTCCAACTTATGTAAAAAGAAAAAGAAATGTAAGCTTAATAAAATCTAATTCATTACCAACAGGAATAATGAATGAAGTAAATGTTGATACATATGATAAAGACTTAGAAAATGGCGATATTATTGTAATGTGTAGTGATGGAATAATAGACTCTAGTATAGAATATGCAAATAGAGAATTATGGCTTAAATATTTATTAGAAGATATACAGACAGATATTCCAGAAAGAATTGCAAATATTATTCTAAAAGAAGCTATTGACAACTGCGTAGGAAAACCAAAAGATGATATGAGTGTAGTCGTTATCAAAGTCATAAAAAAATAAAATGTAAAATTATACTTAACTATTGAAAAAAAAGTAAAAACTTGATATATTATAATTGATTTTATATTCATTATGAAGAAAGGAGATTATAGTATATCAAGTTTTCTATTTAAATTAGTTATGCGAAAGCTTTTTATATTATAAGTAAAATATGAGTAGAGGAAAAAGATATGATGGTGGCAGAAAACTTAATATGAAAAAGGTTGTAGCCGTAGCATTAGCATTTGTTGTACTTGTAATGATAATTATACTAATGATAAAATTTCCGAGTATGCGTTCTAAGGTTGAAAGTAAGAATGTAGCAAATTCATATTTAGTTGTAGAGACGAACGGTAAATGGGGTGTCATAAATTCAAAAGGAGAAATGGTACTAAGAAAATTATATGAGGATATGATTGTTATACCAGATCCAACAAAGGCAATATTTATATGTCAAGAAAATGTTGATGTAGAGAATGGAACATACACATCTTATGCAATAGATGAAAAATCAAATAGACTATTTTCAGATTATGACCAAGTTGAAGCAATGCAAAATGTAGATAGTCAGGGAAATGTATTTTATGATACAAGTGTTTTAAAAGTTCAAAAAGAAGGAAAATATGGTTTAATAAACTTTAATGGAAAAGAATTATTAGCACCAGAATATACATCAATAACTCCTCTTGCAAATGTAAGTAAAAGTTTTGTAACTGAAAAGGATGGAAAGAAAGGATTAGTAGATAATAGCGGAAGTATAATTATTGAAAATCTATATACTGAAATAAAAGCATTAACAAATAAATATGAAGATGGGTATATTGTAAAAAATGAAAATAATCAATATGGACTAATCACTTATAACAGAAAACAGATATTAGAATGTAAATATTCAGAAATAATGAACATATATGGTAGCGACATGTATGTTGTAAAAGAAAATGGAGTTCCAGAGTTAGTTGGAAATGATGGAACTGTAAAACTAAGAAATGGATTTAATGAAGCGGTTAGTATTGATAATAGTAATGTGATTGTAAAATCAAACGGAAAATACGGAATTATATCATCAGCTGGAGAAAGCATAGTAGCTACTGAATATCAATATCTAAAATATGCATTTGATGGAAACTATATTGCAGAAAAAGATAATAAATATGGAGTAATAAATATAGATGGAACAACAAAGATAGACTTTGGATATAGTTATATTTCATATTCAAGTCAAGAAGGCTTTATAGAAGCACAAAGAGAAGATGGAGAAACAGATTTATTAGATAATAATTTTGTAGTAAAAGCATCAGGAATTATCTCTGAAATAAACTCAAGATTAGGATATGTAAAAGTAAGAACTAATGGTGAATATAAATATTATAACTTCAAGCTTGAAGAAAAAGATGTAAAAGATGTATTATCAAGCAATACGCTATTCTTATCTAAAAATAATGATAAATATGGTTATGTCGATAAAAATGGAGTAGTAATAGTAGATTATATATATGATGATGCAACAGAACAAAATGACTATGGCTTCTCAGCAGTAAAAAAAGATGGCAAATGGGGAGCAATAGATTCGGCTGGAAAACTAATAGTAGATACAAAATATGAACTAAGTCAAAATACAGTTATTAGCTTTATAAATAAATGGCATCTAGCACCTGACTTAAATGCAAATTATTATACAGACACAATGGAATAATAATTTTAATAAGAAAGGAGAAATGTTGGTATTAAAAACTAACATAACTATAAAAATGGAACAAAAGAAAGTAAAAATTTATCCATATTTAATTGAAGAAAAAAGAATGGCAGGATATTATGAATTGCTTTTAGAGGATAAATATAGGCTAAAAATATTTGATAAAAAGAAAGATAGAGTAATTTATGACTATTTTATGCCAAGTGTTAGAGAATATCTATTTTGGTCATTTGACATGAATCAAAAAGATACGATAGAAGAATATAATCAAATGGACAATGACCTAAAAGCAGCAATCTGTAGTACATATCCATGTAATATTTTTGAAAAAGGAAAAAATCTTGTAATTTGCTTTAACACCGGAATATGTTTTGCTGTAACTGATGACAAGAAGGTAGTTGACAAACTAACAAAATACGAAAATACTCAAGAAATGGAAGTTATAAACCTAAGGTCAGAAGATGCTTATGAGTTAAAAGATAATAAGGAAGAACATTTATATGCTTATGCTTTAGAACTATATAAACTTATATTTTTAAATAAAATAAACAAAGAATTACAAAACCAAAATTTATTTGATAAAGCAAGAAATAGCTTTGTTGAATTTACACAAAAAGTTTTTGATATAACAGAAACAGATAAAGATAAGTTTTGTGAGACTTTAAGGGACAAGTTTAAATTAGACAAAAAGTATGTAGCAGTAGAAAATCAATTTGATTTATTATATAAAAATAATAAACTTAATGAAAATATTGTATATAATAGATTTGCAATAATACTCTTTATAGTATTTATAATAATAGGAATTATAAATTTAGGAAATTGGCTTGGTAGTCTTTAAATTGAGAAGGAATGTATAATGAAAGTAACAGTTGGAACAGACATAATTGAAGTAAAAAGAATAGAAAAAGCATTTGAAAACGATAACTTTGCAAACACTGTTTTTACTGATAAAGAGATTGAATATTGTGAAAGTAAAAAAGCCTCTAAATATCAACACTATGCAGCTAGATTTGCAGCAAAAGAAGCGGTATTTAAAGCTATTTCAAAATATTTAGAAGATAAATATTCAATATCTTGGAAAAATGTAGAGATAGTAAATGATAAAAATGGTAAGCCTCATGTAAATCTAATTGATGTAAATATAAAATGCGCAGATATAGATGTTAGTTTATCACATCTTAAAGACTATGCAATAGCAAATGTAGTAATTGCTATGGATGATTAGGAGGAAAGTTTGGAATTTTTTGATTCACATGCACATTTAGATGATGAAAAATTTGATATAGATAGAGAAGAAGTAATACCTGAAATATATAATTCAGGTATTACTAAATTTGTAAGCTGTGGCTACAGTATACAAGGTTCTTTAAAAGCCATAGAGCTTTCAAAAAAATATGATTTTATATATTGCACAGTAGGAATATCACCAAATGATTTATCCACAAATTGGTCAAAAGATGTGGAAGAAATAGAGAAAATTTTACAAAATAGAGAAAAAATTTTTACTAAAAATAACAATCCCGAAGAAAAGAATAAAGGCAAGGAAAATGATAATCTTGAGGAAGAAAATAAAAGCAATCAAAATAATAATGTTCTAAAAGTTAAAATAGTAGCAGTTGGAGAAATAGGACTAGACTATCATTACGATACAAATAAAGAATGGCAAAGAGAAGCCTTTATAAAGCAGATTGAAATAGCAAATAAATACAATCTTCCAATAGTGATTCACACAAGGGAAGCGGTAATGGATACAATTGAGATATTAAAACAGCATCCAGTAAACAAGAAAGGTGTATTTCATTGTTGTCCATTTAATAGAGAACTAATAAAAGAAGGACTAAAGCTAGGATTTTATATATCAATAGCAGGTCCAATAACTTTTAAAAATTCTAAAAATGCAGAAGAAATAGCAAACTTAATTCCACTAGATAGAATGTTAATTGAAACAGATAGTCCATACTTAGCACCAGAGCCAGTAAGAGGATCTAGAAATGACCCAAGAAATGTAAAACATACTGCACAAAAAATTGCAGATTTACGAAAGACAAGTCTAGAAGAAATAGCAAAAGCTACATACCAAAATGCAAAAGATATATTTGATATTACTTAACTCTTGAATAATCTTTCGTTTCACTATTACTCATATACACGCTAGAACGATTCTTTTTAAGAAACTCAACAATGTTATAAACGTCTATCCAAATTTCCTTACTACTATCAACTTGTGACTCGTCAAAAATAACTTGCATACCAAAATGTAAGTGAGGAACATTTATATTATTTACATTTTCTTTAATGCTATATCCTGTCATACCAAGGTAACCAATGACATCACCAGCATTTATAGTCATCCCTTCTTCCAATCCCGGAACATAGGGATGATTTTTTCTTAAATGAGCATAGTAATAATATCTTTTTCCATCTAAACTTCTTATACCAAGTCTCCAACCGCCATATTGATTCCAGCCTATATGAAATATAGTTCCTGTTTCAACTGCAATTATTGGAGTGCCAATGCTTCCCATTAAATCATTTCCAAGGTGTGTTCTACTAAAGCCATAAGATCTAGAAGAGCCAAAATCTTTATAATGTGAAAAAGAATATTTATTTGCAATAGGAAGGAAAACCTTCATTCCGTAGGTTCCATCTTCACGAACACCTAAAAACTCACATAAAATAGCTGAATATGCTTCATAGTAATAATCATAGTATTTCATATTCTGAGCAATACCAGAAACTCCACCTGCTTCTTTAATTTGTTTAGCAAAAGAGTCTAAGTCTTTTTTAGTGTATTTATCAAAATCATTACCATATTTACAAGCAAGTAAAGCTAATAACTCAATCCAGTTGTAATGATATTCTGTTTCATAAGAATTAACATCAAGTCTATAAGCTGCATCTAAAGCGTCAAAACAAACATTAAAATCTATCCATTTTATAAAATCTTTCTTTTCAGTTTCTAATTCTTCCCATATATAAGGAACATTTTGATTAGTAGACACTTGTACAGTCTTAAATGTATGATTTACAGTTATAATAACTGAAAGTGCTACTGCTAAAGAGCTAAATAATATTCTTTTCATATAAGTTTTAAAAAATGTCATAAAAAATTCCCCTTAGAAAATTATATAAGCATTAAGTATAAATTATGAAAGAAAGTTATAAGAACTTATAAATAATTAAATTGTAAACATAAACAAAAAACATTATGAATATAATTAGATAGAAAAATTTTTTTACTAAAAATTGGACAACTTGAGAAAATATCATTTCCTATAAGTGAGTATATTCTAGTAAAAGTTTGTCAAGAATCTAATAAAAACAAAAAAATAAGCACTATAGTTTACATAACAACAAAATAATTATTTGACATATTATATAAAAAATGGTATAATTTAAAGTGTGTTACTTAAGAAGGAGGTTTTATGAGAAAACGATTAAGTAAACAAGAGAAGCCAGAAAGATCAATGCTTCCACTTAGAAGAATTTTAGTAATACTAATTATATTTTTCTTAATTTCAGGAATGCTTGGTGTTATGGCCTCAAACGAAAGATTAGTATCAGTTAAGATAGTGCTTTCTAGTGGATATGAGATGAATGTTATGACAACAAATAAGAAAGTATCAGATATTCTTGCTGAAAATCATATTGTTGTATTAGAAAATGAAATGGTAACTCCTAGTGTAGATTCGGAGTTAACAGATAATAAAACTATCACTATTGAAAAAGGTGAGCAAAAACAAAAAGCTGAAGAGGTATTCTTCTCAGCAGATGAAATACTTCAAAGTTATACATCTATAATTGAAAAAGTAATAACAGTACAAGAAGAAATACCATATGAAACAATTACAAAAGATGTTTCAAATGGAAGTAGCACAACTCAAAATAGAGTTACACAAATAGGTCAAAATGGACTTAAAGAAGTAACATATAGAATAAAATATCAAAATGGTGAAGAAATTGAAAGAACAGAAGTTTCTTCAAAAATTATTAAAGAACCAGTAGATAAAATAGTTGAAGTTAGAACAAGAACAGTTACATCAAGAAGTGTTACTTATGTAGCAGATGGAAAATGGAGTTATTCAGCTGAAGAATTAGATTTAATATGTGCTATAACTGCACAAGAATGTAGCTCAAGTTATGAAGGTGCATTAGCAGTTATAACAACTGCATGTAACAGAGCACAAAGTAGTAAATGGAGAGGAAAAGGTACAGACCCGTTAAGTCAGTATAAAGCACCATACCAATTCTGTTATTCAATAGATTCATTTTGGGTAAATAGATTAAATGGAAATTATGCTGATTATGTAAAACAAGCAGTATTAGATGCATTAAATGGAAAAAGAAACCACACTTATTTATCATTTAGAGGATATCAAACAGCAGGAAGTGTTAAAATAGGTGGAAACTGGTACTTTAATTCAATGTATTAAAAAGTAAACAAAGCTGAATGTCAATTTATTGGCAGTCAGCTTTTTGGGCTTTAAAAGAGCATTGTTTTAGAAATCTTATAGTAAAATTATATGGAGGATATATGAAGCTTATTTCGTGGAATGTTAATGGTATAAGAGCTGCAGTAAGTAAAGGATTTTATGATTTCTTTAATAAAATAGATGCAGATATTTTTTGCATTCAAGAAACAAAATTACAAGAAGAACAAGTTGATGATAAGTTAAAAAGTTTAAGAAAGTACAATTATTGGAATAGCGCAGTAAAAAAAGGATATTCTGGAACAGCTACTTTTTCTAAAATGGAACCTATAACAGTAAGTTATGGAGATGATGATGAAGGAAGAGTAATTACTTGTGAATATGATAAATTTTTTATGGTAAATTGCTATACTCCAAATTCCAAAAGACAGCTTGAAAGATTAAAAGAAAGAATGAAATGGGAAGACAAAATCAGAGAATATCTAATGAAACTTGATAAGATTAAGCCAGTTATATATTGTGGAGACCTAAATGTAGCACATAATGAGATAGATTTAAAGAATCCATCAAGTAATCATCATAATGCAGGTTTTACAGATGAAGAAAGAGGAAAAATGACGGAGCTACTAGCAAGCGGATTTACAGATAGTTTTAGATATAAATATCCAGATAAAAAAGATGAATATACATGGTGGTCATATATGTTTCATGCAAGAGAAAATAATGCAGGATGGAGAATAGATTATTTTATTGTATCAGATAGAATAAAAGATAAAATAATAGATGCAAAGATACATCAAGAAGTACTTGGAAGTGACCACTGCCCGGTAGAACTAGACATTGATTTATAATAGGTAAAAAGCGCTAGTATTATAAAATTAAATAATTAAGAATAGACTTGAAATAATCAAGAAAGGAATCTGTTATGAAGAAAGAAAAAATAATGGGAACCAAAAGATGGATATATTGGGTATCCATAGGAATTATTTTAATAATTGTATATAAATTTTTAGATAATTTTTCAGGAATAGGAAAATGGATATTGAATCTATTTTCAATTCTAGCACCATTTTTAGCAGGAATACTTATATCATATATTTTATATGTTCCATGTAGGGGTGTAGAAAGAATTTTAAGAAAAAACAAAAAACTAAAGCATACAAGAGGTTTAAGTATCGCAATTGTATTTGCTTTAGCTATTGCAATAATTGCTTTAATTATAAAATTTATAGTACCAATAATAATAGAAAGTATTATGGACTTAGTTAACAATATTCAAAATTATTATAATTATATTGTAGCAGAAGAATATAATTCTGATATATCTCCATGGATTCAAACTAATATATTAAAGCCAATAGTTGACTATATACAAAAAATAGATTTTCAAGAAATGTTTACTCCAGACAAGATAAAGACATACTTAGATTCTGCATTTGGTGCAGTTAAATCTATTGTAAATGTATTTATATCTTTTATTTGCTCAGTATATATATTAGCACAAAGAGAATCAATAGTAGAGTTTATAAATAAACTAGCAAAGTCAGTAATGAATAATAAAGGATATAAAAGGTTTTCAGAATATTTTACATCAGGTAACGAAATCTTTTTCAAATTTATATCAAGCCAAGTTATTGATGCTTTTATAGTAGCAATAATATCAACTATAGCAATGTCAATAATAGGAGTTAAATACTCATTATTGCTAGGAGTATTTATAGGAATATCAAATTTAATTCCATACTTTGGTGCAATAGTTGGTGTAGCAATTTCTGTAATAATAACTCTTTTAACAGGTGGATGGAAGCAAGCTTTAATAATGGCTGTAGTTGTTATAATTTTACAACAAATAGATGCAAACATTATTAATCCAAGAATCACAAGTTCTAAATTAAAAATAAGCCCATTACTTGTTATATTTGCAGTAACAGTTGGTGGTGCGTACTTTGGAGTAATAGGAATGTTCATAGCTGTTCCAGTTGCAACTTTATTAAAGTTAATAGTAGATGAATATATTTCAGAAAAACTAAAAGAAAAAGAACAAAAATTAGTTGTTGAAAGTAATGAAGAAAAAATAACAACAGAAAATTCGGAAACGAAGAAATAAAATGGAAGAATGATAAAGAAAAGATAAAAATGAATAATAAATAATGGGCTATTTGTTAAAATAGTCCATTATTCCATTATATATACCCCAAGCTAGTTTATTCTGATATTCATCTGTAACTAACAAAGATTCTTCAGCATCATTTGATAGAAAACCACATTCAACTAATGCAATAGGAATCTCCACATGTTTCATTATATAAACATTATCAAGTTTTAAAGGAACTCTATTATTAGTAGTATTTATAGCAGTATTTAAATTATTCTGTATAGAAGTTGCAAGCAATTTGGAGTCGTCATTACCATCTTTATAAAAAGTTTGCCAACCATAATATTGTTTTTCAGGAATTTTATTTAAATGAATTGACACAAATACATCAGCAGAAGATTCATTACCAATTTTTACTCTATTCTTTATGTCAGAAACTTTCTTTTGAGAAATTGTTTTTGCATCTAATTCATAAATAGCATTTTCATCAAATCTAGTAAGAATAACAGTTGCACCACTGCTTTCTAATAATTTCTGAAGTTTTAAAGTTATCTTTAAATTTATACTAGCTTCAGATGTTCCATCTGAGCTTGTAGCACCTTCATCTGGGGTTCCGTGACCAGCATCTAAAACAATAACTTTATTACTAACAGGCAAAGTCATAGTTTCTACTAACTCAGCATCAGATAAACTATTATAATTAGCAAATACAAGTGATATCATAAAACAAATAAAAATAACAGATAATCTTTTTATCATTTTAAATCCTTTCTAACCTTTCTAAAAGATATTGATTTTTTAAAACAAAAATTCTTTTATACTTCTAATTATATGATTGAGATAAATAAAAATGATTAAACATTATCTGTTTAAATATATTACAAGTTATTAGCCTAAATATTATTTGATGCTATTAAGTTAGTCGTCTAAATCCATACCAGGAGTTTCTTTATCTTCTCTGCTTTGAAGATTTAAATTTTCCATTTTTTCATTTAATTTTTCACGTTGCGCATCAAGTTTATGCTGAACTCTATCAATAAAATTCAACTTAGTTTCACATCCCTTTTGGATAATAGATTTATACGTCTGCTTACCCATAGAAATACCCATATTTACATTGTCTTTTACACCTTTTACAATATTTCCACCAACTGCTAATACAGTTTTTCCAGTTCTGATAGCTGTGTCTTTTACAGCTTTACCAG
Organism: uncultured Clostridia bacterium; assembly: GCA_947628825.1. Classification (GTDB taxonomy): domain Bacteria; phylum Bacillota; class Clostridia; order TANB77; family CAG-508; genus CAG-793. The sequence continues at coordinate 24,787 of CANRBH010000001.1, forward strand.
CTATGGCCGCACTGTCTACAACATCCATACCAATATTTTTAGCTCCTTCAACAGTAGCTCTACCTATGCCTTTAGCACCTTCTATAAATTGATCTTTAGTATCTTTAGCATTATCTAATATTTCTTTAGCAGTAGTAGAAATTGCATAACCAAAATCAACGGATTTTTGTACAGCATTAAGCTGAAACTCAGCTAATCTAGAAGAATACTCTGTTACTTTATCAGCAACTGCTTTTTCAATTCTTGCTCTTGATTCAGCAACTGAATTCACGAAGTCTTCTTTTCTTTGAGCAACACCTTCTTTAATTTGAGGCAACTTGTTATCACGTAAATCTGTTATTTTTGCTTGTAAAGGATCCATATAACTTTTTATAAATTTCTTACTACCATTAAATCTATTAAGAACTGAGCCGACCATTCTTTGAAAGAAATTTTGCTTTGGAATTAGTGCTAAAGAAGTATCTCTAGTATCTAAAGCATTATTTATTTCAGAATCTCTTTCGCTCATAAGTGCTTCATATTCTTGCTCACATTTTTCTATCATTTTTCTAAGCTCTGACCTTCTAGCTATTAATTCGACATTATAAGTTTTTAGAGCACTATAATCGTTATTAACAGAATAATCTTTTAGCTCTTCCATTTTCTCTTGAGCAAGATCTAAATCACCAGAATCTATAGCACTCTTAATCTCTGACTTTAGTTCTGTCTCTCTTTTTTGATAATCTTTTTTTGCATATTTTTTGTCTATTTTAACTTCTTTTTGTTCAGCCATTATAGATTGCTCTTCAGCTTCTAGTTCTGATTTTTGTTCAAGAATTTCTTGTAATTGAGGATCATATATTTCACTTATTTCATCTAGACGTGCTTCAAATTGTTCTAAAATTGTTTTCTTTTCACCATTGTTTTTTGAATATTGAGCTTCTGCACTTTTTAAATTTGTACCAAAACGCTTAGCTTGCGCCTCTAATTGTTCTCTTGTTGAATCAATTTTAGCTTTTATCTGTTCTTGTCCTCTACGAATTGCTATTTGTGCATCAACTTTTGCTATATTTGCTTGTACTTCTATAAGTTCTTTTAATAAAGATAAAAAACTACTCTTTTCTGTAATATCTTCCATTTCCTCATTAGTAGATCTTTCAGCTCTTCTATAAACATATTTTTGTGTGTTTTCAGTAGAAGCACCTCTGGAAGAACTTCTATATACTATTTTATCTTCAGAATTTTGTTCCATTTTTTTATTCCTTTCCTATTTCATCTTCAGCATCTAGCTGAGCATCTATTTTTTTTAATAGATCAGCCTCTTTTTTCTTTAACTTTGCTTTCATTTCTTGTAATTGTTCTATACTCATATTATCCCAGTTAATCATTTGTCCATCAATAAAGTCAACATTAGCTGTTGTATTTTTTTCCATAAACGTTTGAACCTCCTCAAAAAAGTATTTTTTTTATTTACTTTATATCATATTTAATGATATAAAACAATGAAAAAACAATTAAATTATTATTACATTTTTTTTACAAAAATAAACCTTGAAAAAAATAGCATTTTATGAAATAATAGTAAAAAAATTAAGAGGTGCAAACATGGATATAAAAAAAGAACTATTTAAAATGCAAGATAAAAATTATCAAGAATTTCAAAAAAGATTATGCCCAGGATGTGATAACATTATAGGAGTAAGAATAACATCACTTAGAAAATTTGTAAAAGAAAATAAAAACATAAAATTAAGTGATATAGGATATGATTATTATGAAGAAATAATGTTAAGAGGTATGCTAATTGGAAAGCAAAGAGAACTTGATTATGATGCAATAAGAGATACAGTTTCTCACATAGATAATTGGGCATTATGTGATACATTTTGTGCAGACTTAAAACAAGTAAAAAAACATAAAGAAGAATTTTTAGAATTTATACAGCCATATTTAAAATCAAAAAAAGAATTTGAAGTAAGATTTGCGGTAATAATATTATTAGACTATTACGTAGATGCACAATATATTAACTATATACTAGAAACACTAAGTAAAATAAAAAGAGAAGAGTATTATATTAAGATGGGAATAGCATGGTGCTACTCGGAATGTTTTGTAAAATTCTATGATAAAACTTTTCAATTTTTTAAAAACAATGATATTGATAAATTTGTTAGAAACAAATCAATACAAAAAGCAAAAGAATCCTATAGAATATCAGATGAGCAAAAAAATAAATTAAATAAACTAAAAGTATAGAATATTAGATAAACAGAAAAATGAATTAAATAAACTAAAAGTATAGTTTAAAGTATAAAATTTCCACTAATCGGAGAAAATATGTAGAAAACGTATTTTAGAGGAGTGGAATTTTTTATGTCAAAAAATTTATACACTAAAGATTCTGTACTTAATAAAAAAGAATTAGAAGAATATTTAGCAAAATTTGCATCAGATAATATTATAAGTAAAACATCTGAAAAAAACACATATCCAATTCCAAGAGTTAGAGATAATTGTAAGTATATATCTTTGGTATATACTTTATTAAATGAGCATATAAAAATTGGAATTCCAATACATCCAGCAGGAGAGTGGATATTAGATAATTATTATATGATTGAAAAATCTGCAAAAACTATTGAAAAAGATTTGAACTTAAGAAAATATATAAGTTTTCCGGGAATAAGTCAAAGTGGTTTTGCTAGAATATTTGTTTTAACGAATGAAATTATATCTAATACAGATGGAAAGATTTCTCAAAATGATTTAAAAGATTATCTAATTGCTTATCAAACTCAAAAAGACTTAACTATGGATGAAATATGGTCAATTCCACTTTTTTTACAAATAAATTTAATAGAAAAAATAAGACATGTTTGTGAGAGAATCTTTATATCACAAATGGAAAAATATAAAGTAGACAATATGCTTCAAAGAATAATTGAAAATAAGCCGGAAAAAGAAATTAAAATGTCTGCAAAAGGAGCATATCCATTTATAGAATATATGTCATACAAGCTAAAAAGATATGGCAAAGAAGGGTTGCCATATTTACAAGCTTTTGAAGAACAAGTAAATAAAATGGGAATGAAAATATCAGAAGTAATAAATAGAGAACATTTTGATATAGCAGTAAGAAAGCTATCAATAAAAAATGCAATTATAAGCTTAAGAGACATTTCAAGAATGAATATGGTATCTATTTTTAAGGAAATAAATGTAGTAGAGCAAATACTTAATAATGATCCAGCTGGAGTTTATGCTAAAATGGAATATGCTAGTAAAGATTATTATAGAACGAAAATTTTGGAGATATCAAAAAAGACAAAAATTTCAGAAATATTTATTGCTGAAGAAGTATTAAGACTTTGTAATAAAAATGAATTAGAACAAGAGAACTTATTAGATGATAGATATACAGAAAAAACAAATCAGATAAGAAAACAAAAAAAATCACATGTTGGGTATTACCTAATTGATGAAGGAAAAGAAGAACTATTAAGCAAACTTTTAAATAAAAAAGTTAGAAGTATATCATCAGATGCAAAATCAAAAATATATGTTTCTACAATTTATTTTTTAACTATACTATTTACTTTAATATTATCAAAATGGCTAAAATTTTCAGCTATTTTGTTGTTTATACCATTACAAAATACTGTAACACAAATATTGCAGTATATTTTAAGCAAGTCTGTAAAACAGAGACATATTCCAAAAATAGATTTACAAAACAGTCTAAAAAAAGAACAAGCGACAATGTGTGTTATTCCAGTTTCTTTAAAATCAAAAGAAGATGTAAAAGAGATGTTTAATAAAATGGAAGTTTACTATATTGCCAACAAATCAGAAAATTTATTTTTTACGCTTCTTGGAGATTGCACAAGTAGTAATAAACAGAGAGAAAGCTATGATAAAGAAATAGTGCAAGAAGGACTATATCAATCCAAAAGATTAAATGAAAAATATGGAGAAATCTTCTTTTTCACTTATAGAAATCGTGAATGGTCTGAAGTTGAAAGATGCTATATGGGATGGGAAAGAAAAAGAGGAATGATTAGCCAGTTTAATGAATTTTTGATGACTGGAAAATCAAGCTTTACCACAAATAATTGCAAAATAGAAAACTTGCCAAAAATAAAATATGTTATAACCATAGATTCAGACACAAACTTAGTAATGGACAGTGTGTTTAAATTAGTAGGAGCAATGAGCCATATACTAAACTTTCCAGAAGTAGATAAAATAAAAAATCTTGTTTTTAAAGGATATGGAATTATTCAACCTAGAGTTAATTTAGATATAGATGATGGTAGAAAAACTTTATTTACAAGGCTATTTGCAGGAAACTCAGGAACAGACCTTTATTCATCTGCTGTATCAGATGTTTATCAAGATACATTTGGAGAAGGTATTTTTACAGGAAAAGGAATATACGATTTAGAAACCTTTTATGATGTTCTAAAAGATTCAATTCCAGAAAATAAGGTATTAAGTCATGATTTATTAGAAGGTAATTTTTTAAGATGTGGCTTAGCAAACGATATATATTTAATGGATGGATATCCTTCTAGTTATAATGCTTACAAAATAAGAAAACATAGATGGATAAGAGGAGATATTCAGATATTAGGATGGATGAAAAGTAGTCTAAATTTTTTATCCAAATATAAGATATTAGACAATATAGTAAGAAATCTAAATGAAGTATTTATATTCATAAATTTGCTACTAGGTATGGTTTTAAAAAATCCATTTATGATATTGATTTCATTATTACTATTAGCAACACCGATGGTTATAAAATTAGTAGACTTATTTATAAATAAAAAATCTGGTGAATTTAACAATAAACTATTTGTACCAACTTTTACAGAAATACAAAGAGCTATATATAGATATATTTTAGATATTGTGCTTTTGCCAGATATAGCAAATCTAGAAACAAATGCATTTGCAAAAGCTATATATAGAATGAGAATATCACATTTATATTTGCTAGAATGGACTACTGCAAATGAAGCGGAAAGTAAATCAAAACTAAGCATACAAGAATATTATTTATCAATGATTTTTACAACTATTGTTGGCCTTTTCACCATGCCATATCCTTTTTCATTTTTATGGATATTTGCACCACTAATTATGTATTTAATGAGCAGAAAAGAGAAAGAAGTAACAAGTAAGATTTCAAAAGAAAATATAAAATATTTATTAGAAATAGGAAAAAAGACATGGAACTATTTTAAAGAAAATATGACTAACTATCTAGTAAATGATAATTATCAAGAAAATAGAAGAAATGAAGTTGCAAAACGAACTTCATCAACAAATATTGGATTAGAGATTTTAGCAATAATAGCAAGTTATGATTTAAAATATGAGACAAAAGAATATGTACTAGAATTATTAGAAAATGTAATAGAAACGATTATTTCTTTACCAAAATGGAATGGGCATTTATATAATTGGTATGACACAGAAAAATTAACTCCTCTTACTCCAATTATTGTATCAGCGGTTGACAGTGGTAACTATGTTGGATATCTATATGTTTTAAAACAATTTTTATTAGAGCAAGTAGAATTAGAGAAAGAAAGTGTAAGAAAAAACTCTACAACTAAAAAAGATAAAATTACAGAGAGAATAGAAAGCCTAATTCAAAAAGTAGATAATTTAATAAACGATACAGATTTTAGCAAATTGTATGATGAAAACATAGGACTATTTTCAATAGGGTTTAATGTGGAAGAAAATAGGCTTATTGATTCGTACTATGATTTATTAGCATCTGAATCAAGACAAACTACTTTAGTTGCTATTGCTAAAAAGGACATACCAAGTAAATCTTGGGGCATGCTAGGAAGAACACTAACAAATTTAAGGGGACATGTTGGATTAGTATCTTGGGGAGGAACTGCTTTTGAATATCTAATGCCTAACTTGATAATACCAACTTATGATTCTACACTTATTGATGAATCTTGTAAACTTCTTATTTTAAGCCAAAAAGAATATGCATCAAAACTTGGAATTCCATGGGGTATATCTGAAAGTTCATTTAGTTTAAAAGATTTTCAAGGAAACTATCAATACAAAACTTTTGGAGTTCCATGGCTAGGACTTAAAAGAGGACTTTCTCAAGAGGTAGTGGTAAGTCCTTATGCAAGTTTTTTAGCACTTACTGAAAATCAAAAAGATGTAATTAACAATCTAAAAAGATTAGAAAAAGAAGGAACTGTTGGAAAATACGGATTTTTTGACTCAATAGACTACACACAAAATAAAGAAATTATAAAAATATTCATGGCACACCATCAAGGAATGATACTAGCAGCCATAAATAATGGACTTAAAAATAATATCTTTCAAAAAAGATTTATGAGAAATCCAGAAATGGAAGGAATAAAAGTTTTATTACAAGAAACAGTTCCAAACAATATAATTTTAACAAAAGAGAAAAAGGAAAAAGCACAGAAAATAAAATATAAAATTTATGATGAATATTCACAAAGAACTACAGGTGTAAATGCTATATCAACTAATAATTACACAGCTATAAATTATCAAAACGGATTAGAAACTAGTAAATTAAATGATATTGCTCTTACAGAAGAAAACAATGTTTATATTAAAGATATAGACAGTAAAAAAGTATGGAGCTTAGCTAACAATAAACATGATACAATTTTCACAGCTTTTGATAGCAAATTTAAGATAGAAAATGGAAATTTAAAAGCACAAATAAAAAATACCATAGCTCCAGATTTGCAAGTAGAAGTTAAAGAAATTAAATTAACTAATAAAGGATTAAATGACTTAAATCTTGAGATAACAACTTCAGGAAAACCAATATTAGTAAATCAAAAACAATACAATGCACACCCAGCATTTGAAAATATGTTTTTAAATTTTAGCAATATAAATGATAAAATTATTATCACAAGAAACAGAAGAAATCAAAATGAGCAGATTCCATATTACGTTACAACATTATTTGCAGAAGAAGGAAATATGGAGTTTGAGATTGATAAAGAAAAATTTATAAGTAGAAAAAATAATAGGATTCCTGACAGTATATCAAAATCATGGCCTTTTAGTAATAAAGTGGGAACAGTTATAAATCCAATAATTGCATTAAGAAGAATAGTAAATATTAAACCAAATGAAACAAAAAAATTATACTTGATAGTATCAGCTGATTATGATAAAGACCAAGCTATAAAGAATTTAGAAGAATATGAAGATATACGAAATTTAGATAGAATATTTGAACTTTCAAAAGTACAAACAGAAGCGGAAACAAGATATTTAGGTATAAAAGGAAGTAATATTTCAACTTATCAGAAAATGCTTAAGTTTTTAATTGTGCCTAAAGGAATTTGTGGTGATATTAAAAATTTAAGTTTAAATATGGATATTGACTTATCTAATGAAAGAATATGGAAGTATGGAGTGTCGGGAGATTTTCCAATAATATTAGTCAATATAAAAGACTTAAATGACTACTTTGTAGTAGATGAAGTATTAAAAGCATATGAATATTTTATTTCTAAAAATATAAAAACAGAAGTAGTAATCACAACTAAAGTTGATATTGAAGAAAATATAAGAAACAGTAACATGTCAAGATATTTAAATCAAAGAGAGGGCATATTTATTTTAAATAATTTAACAAGAGAAGAAAAAAGGGTATTTGAATTAAGAGCAAGTATAGTTATTGATGCAGAGAACGGACTATTAGAAAAACAAATAAAAGAACTTGATGATAGTATCGAAACTGATATTTATTTAGAAGATAGTATTTTAAATAAATTAGAAAATGAAACTAGCAACAATATGGATAAGCTAGAAACTGGTATTGGTGAAGAAAGTAACACTTTTGATAAATTAGAAACAGGCATTAGTGCAGAGAGCAATGGTTTTGACAATCTGCAAGACATAATAAAAATAAAAGATTTAAAACTATTTAATGGATATGGTGGATTTAATAAAGATGGCTCTGAATATTGGATAATACAAAATAAAGAAAATGTACTTCCAGTAGCATGGTCAAATGTATTAGCTAATAAGAATTTTGGAAGTATTGTTACAGATTCAATGGGAGGTTTTATATGGTACAAAAACAGTAGAACTAACAGAGTAACTTGCTTTTATAATGATAGTTATATGGATGAGCCTCAAGAAAAGTTCATATTGAGTTTATATAATTATGACAAAAAAAGTAAAACTGCAAAGAAGAAAAAATCTTTAAAGAAAAGTTGGAATTTAACTTTTAATGATAACAATACAAATAATGAATATGTTACATGCTTTGGAATGGGATATGCAAAATATTTTCTGAACAATGAAATATATCAAGAATGCACACAATATGTTCCGGCAAAAGATAGTTGCAAAGTTAGTATTATAAAATTAAAAAACAATTTAGATGAAAAAATATCAATAAAGATAAAATATGAATTAGACTTTCAGTTAGGAGAGAACATTGAAGATAAAAGATTTATAGTTAAAGTGTTTAAAGAAGGCTTAAATATGAATCTAATTAAAAATCTAAAAAATCCATCTAATTTTGCTTATGTTACAAGTAGCGAAAAAATAAATGAAACAAATGAAATAGAAATTGAACTAGAGGAAAATGAAGAAAAAGAAGTAGTATTTGTTTTAGGGTGTGAAGAATCAGATATGGAAAGTTTAGATAAAGCAACTAAATATATTACTAATTATGAAGAAGAATTTGAAAATACTAAAAAATATTGGAAGGAAAAAACAAGCAAAGTAAAATCTTCAACTCCAGAAAAAAGTTTTGATTTTTTGCAAAATAATTGGCTAGTATATCAGTCTATAGCATCAAGAATGTTCTCAAGAGCGGGATTTTACCAAGCAAGTGGAGGATATGGATTTAGAGACCAATTGCAAGATAGTTTAGGATTAAAATATGTAGATATAAATATATTGAAAAATCAAATCTTAATGTGTTGCAAACATCAATTTTTTGAAGGAGATGTGGAACATTGGTGGCATGAAGACTCTAAACTTGGAGTTAGAACAAGATATTCTGATGACCTTCTATGGCTTCCTTATGCTGTATTGGAGTATATCGATTTTACAGGAGATTATAGTATTTTAAATGAAGAAGAAATGTATTTAAAAGCAGAAGAACTAACAGACTTAGAAGAAGACAGAGTTGGCATATATGATTTGTATGAAAATAAAGGAACAGTTTTTGAACACTGCACAAAAGCTATTGAAAGGTCTATGAAATTTGGAGAAAATGGCCTGCCACTTATAAAATCAGGAGACTGGAATGATGGAATGAATAGAGTAGGACAAAATGAAATTGGAGAAAGTGTGTGGTTAGGATTTTTCTTATACGACATTTTAACAAGATTTATACCACTTATTGATTATGAATCAAAATTTTTAAAACAACAGGGAGTAAGTAAAGAAGTTGCAATAGCTATAAATGACAATAGTGAAAAACAGGAAGCGAAGGTTGAATTTATACAAGATGTAAATACAATAAATTATGATGAAATTAAAGAAAAATTTGAAAATTGCGTAAATAGTTTGAAAAAATCATTAAATACTAATGGCTGGGATGGAAGATGGTACAAAAGAGCAATAGATGACAATGGTATGGATATTGGATCTATTAAATTAGATGAATGTAAAATTGATAGTATTGCACAAAGTTGGTCAGTAATTTCTAACGCAGGAGATAATGACAAAAAGCACATTGCATTAGAAAGTGCAGAAAATTATTTGATTGATAATGAAAATAATTTAATTAAATTGCTAACTCCAGCACTAGAAAAAAGAGATTTAGGATATATAACAGCTTACGCAAAAGGACTTCGTGAAAATGGCGGACAATATACGCATGCAGCTATATGGCTACTTATTGCAGAAGCAATGCTTGAATATAACGAAAAAGCTTTTGATATATATAAAAAGATAAATCCAATAAAACACAGTTTAAATAAAGAAACTGTAGATAAGTATAAAGTTGAACCTTATGTAGTAGAAGCGGATATTTGCTCAGAAGGTGCATTAGCAGGAAGAGGAGGATGGACATGGTATACTGGTTCTAGTAGTTTGTTGTATAAAGCACAAATAGAATATATCCTTGGAATCAAGATAAATCAAGGAGTTTTAACAATAAATCCATGCGTGCCAGAAAGCTGGAAAAAGTTTGAAGTTAAGCTTAAATATTTTGATGCAGAATATACGATTAAATATATTAAAGGAAATAAAAAAGTAATGCTTATAAATGAAAAAGAAGCTAACGAAATAAAATTACAAAAGAAAGGAAAATATATTATTAGTAAATATTTTTAAAAAATATTACTAAAATGTAATAAAAATATAATAAATTTTTAAACTTATTGATATTAGTATTAAATTAAAGAATTTTTTTGTAATATTTTAAAATAAAATATTTAAAAAAATCTTATATTAGTGTATTATATAATTGAATAAATATAAGCATCATAAAAAGGAGTAATATGTTATGAAATGGAAAAAAATAGTTCCCATTATATTTCTAATAATATTTGCTATAATAGTAATTCCAAACATTATAAAAAAATTAGATAATGAAGAACCAGTTGGTGAAATTAAATTTTCAACAGATTATATAGAGAGCCAAAAGATAAAAGCAACCTTAACTGTAAATAAGGAGATAGAAACACCAGAAGGATGGAAAAAACAATCAGATTTAGAATACTATAAGTATTATGACAAAAATGAAGCTAATATAGATAATGTTATATTAAAAAATATAAATAATGAAAAAAAATCTACTATGTCAATAAATATAAGCAAAATAGTAAAAAAAATTCCTACATTAAAAAGTATAAAATATCTTCCTGAAGAACCAACCCAAAATTATGTTAAAGTAGTAGTAAAATTTGATATGGATCTTGGTATGGACTATAAAATGAACATTTTAGATGAATGGGAGGGAAGTAACAACGGAGATACTCAGGAACGAACGTTTACTCAGAATTATGAAGGTGATTTTACATTTACTGATACTGAAGGCAATAAAGTTATAGTTCATGTTGATGTACACAATATAGATAGAGAACCTCCAGAATTTGAAATAACTAAAAGTATTGACGAAGCAACAAATCAAAGTGTTGAGGTAACAGTAACTGCAAATGAAGACGTACAAGTAATATCTATGAACGAAGGATGGGATTTTTCTGAAAATAAAATATTTAAAAAGACGTTTGAGCAAAGTACCATAGACCCTGATGTAATAATGGTAAAAGATTTAGCAGGTAACACTTCTACTGCTAACATAAGAATTGATAACATTGATAAAAATCCACCAACTATTACAGTAAATAAAAGCAATGAAAGGCCTACCAATTCAAATGTCACAGTAACTATATCAGGAAATGAGGCTTTAAAAGTAGTTTCTGGTACAGGTTGGAAATTATCTACTAATGAATTACAATTAACAAAAGAATATACAGCTAACGCAAATGAAACTGTTATAGTATCTGACTATGCAGGAAATCAAGTAACAGAACACATTGTTATAGATAATATAAAAAAAGAAGAAATAATCCCGACAATAGTTTATGATAAAGAAATTACAAATGAAGACGTATTAGTAACAATAAATACTGATAGAGAATTGTATAGTGGTATGAATAAAAATAATTGGACTTTGACAAATAATAATTTCTCTATTCAAAAATTATTTACCGAAAATTCAACCGAAACAGTTGATTTTATAGATATATATGGAAACACAGCAACAGCTACAGTTACTATTAGCAATATAGATAAAACAGAGCCAGTTATCTTCATTTCAAGAGGGCAGAATATCGGGGATACTGCATACTATACAATTAGTGCAGATGATGCAATTACTGTTGCAAGGAGTGGAATAAATGAAGCGTCAATTATGTATGCAGTAACTAATTCTCCTGAAGAGCCTGAACAGATGGAAAACATAGAAAATGGAACATTGATTACTAAAGATATCGTGGGGATAGAAACATACTTTTTATGGGTTTCTTGTGAAGACAATTTAGGGAATAAATCAATTAAAAGTTATCCGATAAGTATAAATGATGAAAATAATTATTCAACTAAAATAACTTATAGCAATATAGATGAAACTATTGGAAGTGTAGTAGCAACTATAACCTCAAATAAGGAATTATCATATATAAATGATGAACCATTAATGAATGGAATAAGTACACAAGGATGGAAATATACAAAAGGGGAGACACAAAATGAGTATAAGTTAGAAAAAGAATTTAGAATTAATACAATTCAAAAAATTAAGCTTACAGAAAAAAGTGGACTTAATAAATACATTTATGTGGTTATAAAAAATATTTCTACAGGGTTGCCTGGAGATGTTAATGAAAATGGAATATTGGACATTAATGATATAATTGCACTACAAAGACATATAGCAACTCAAAATAGTGATGAAGTTCTAAAACAGCATCCAGAATGGCAGTTATCAGAGAAAAGTATCCAAATAGGAGATATAAACGGAAATGGGATTATTGATGTGGTTGATATTCAAATAATACAAAGACATATTGCAGCATCTAATGATGATAATATATCACGTGATCATCCTGATTGGATTTTAATCAAATAAAATTTATTAGATTTTTATTTAAAATACTTGAAAAAAACTTTAATTTATGGGAAAATAAAGAACAGTAGAGGAGTGATTATGAAAAGAAAAATTTCAGTTATATTAATTATATTAGTAATGACTATAGCTTGGTTGGTGGGACACGCATTTGCTGTTTCAAAAAGCGATGTAAAATTAAGTGTATTTGTTTCACCAAGCAATCCTGGTAGAGGAGATGAAGTTACAATTACAGTTTCTTTATCAGAATTAAAAGTTGGAGTTTCATCAGTAAGCTTTGCATTTAACTATGATAAAGCAGTATTTGAAGATGTTAAAGCTACTGCAAGTATAGGTTGGACATCGACATTAACTGGAACAACATATTTCATTAATACAGATAATTTAGAAGACACAACGCAAACAGGAACAATATTAACCATTAGTTTAAAGGTTAAATCTAATGCTCAAGTTGGAACTCAATCTAATATAAGTTTTACTTCAATTCAAGCTTCAGCAGGTAGAGATCTAATAAATGATTTTGAAAATTTAAGTAGAACTATAACTATTTCAAGCAACGGACAAGGTGGAAATGAAGTGCATGGTGGAAACACAACAGGAAATGAAACTACGGAAAATCCAACACGAAATGAAGTAACAGGAGACCCAACAAAAAATGAGGTGACAGGAAATGATGTTACAGATAATCCAACTAGAAATGAAGTAACAGGAAATGATGATAATGGAAATGGCAATGGTGGAAACGGAAATGGAGCAACAGGTGGAAATGGTGAACCAGTTGTAAATACGTTACCAGTTCAGAAAATAAATGAAATAGGTAATTATACAACAGCAGATAAAGAAACACCTAAAATTCCTCAAACAGGTGAAAATTATGCTATACAAATTTCAATAATTGGACTTACAATTCTATCAATAGTATCATATGTAATTTACAGGAAAAATAAAATTTAATTAAAATTATCCCTAAATATTAAATAAGTATTTAGGGATATAAATTTTTTTGTCTTTTTTTATTGAAAAATCTAATATCTTATGATATAAATATTAGTAAATTTAGTTTTTCAATGCAGTAGTTTGAATGAAGTAATCTTTCAAATCTATATATGTGTCTTTTAACAAATAGAGAAAGGAATGAGTTTTATATGGAAAATAATCAAGAAAATAATACATATGAAGAAGGTAAGAAAAAGATATTAGCTGTTGATGATGAAATGGCTATAATTGATTTACTTAAGTTCAATATTGAAAAAGAAGGTTATAATTTTATATCAGCTCAAGATGGAGAAGAAGGATTACAAAAAGTTATAGATGAAAAACCGGATTTAGTCTTATTAGATGTTATGCTTCCTAAAATGGATGGACTTTCAGTATGCAGAAAAATTAGACAAGAACAAATAAACATTCCTATCATAATGCTTTCTGCAAGAGGAGAAGAAATAGATAAAATTTTAGGACTAGAAATAGGTGCAGATGATTATATAACAAAACCATTTAGCACAAGAGAACTAATTGCAAGAATAAAAGCTAATTTAAGAAAATCAGAGCAAGAAGGAAATCTTGGATACTCAAATGGAAACAAGATATCAGTAGGAGCTTTATCTCTTGATTTAGATAAATTTGAAGTAAATGTAAGAGGACAAGTTATTACTGATTTAACAAGAAGAGAATTTGAAGTTTTAAAATACTTAGCTCAGAAACCTGGACAAGTTGTTACTAGAGAAGCTCTTTTAGAAAAAGTATGGGGATATGAGTACTTTGGAGACATTAGAACGGTTGATGTAACAGTTAGAAGAATTAGAGAAAAAATAGAAAAAAATACAGCTAATCCAAAAATATTAGTAACAAAAAGAGGAGTAGGATATTATATAGCTAGCAAATAGTGGAGGAATAAATGAAGAATTATCAATTAAAAGTAATATTGGCCTTCTTCATTATTGGTAGTATTGTTATTGTAGGGTTTGGAGTTGCTTTAGCATTACAATTTGATTTTGGCGGAAGTAGACTTATTTTAACAATAATAATAGCCTTAGCGATACTGGCATTATTCTGTATTGCTTTGGCTATTTTTACAGTAAAGAAAATAATAGAGCCAATGTCTAGAATGTTGAAAGGGTCTGTTTTATATACAGATATTGACACAAGTAAGAAAAGTGATAGTGAAATTCAAAACTTAGTTTCTGAATTAAAAAAGAGTTTAATGGAAGCAAATAGTCAAAAAAGACAGACAGATACTATACTTAAACACATGACTGATGGAGTTATAGCATTTGATATGAAAGGAAAAGTTACATATATAAACCCAGCTGCTATTCAAATGTTAAAACTTAAAGATTCTGATAAAACTTTTGAAAAGATTTTTTCTAAATATGAAAATATCAATATGGAAAAAATTATATACTTGGAAAATTGGACATCTTCAGAAATGAAAATAGAAAATGATGATGTTTCAATGAACTTATTTTTTGTTCCATTTAAAGACGAAATAAATAGACCAACTGGAGTTATGGTAGTAATCCAAGATATTACAGAGCATGTTAAACTAGATGATATGAGAAAAGAATTTGTAGCAGATGTTTCACATGAACTAAAAACACCACTAACATCTATTAAAGGATTTTCAGAAACACTACTAGAGGGCGATTGTGACAAGGAAACAGAAATGCATTTTTTGGGTATAATAAATGATAATGCAGATAGAATGGAAAAACTAGTTCAAGATTTACTTATTCTATCAAGATATGACAACAAGAGAGATGAAAGCAGAATAACAGAATTTGACTTAGGTGAGCTTGCTAAAAAATGTAGTGAAAAGTTTGAAATCGAAGTCAAGAAAAGAAACCAAGATATGGAGTGTTTTGTTACAGCAGATGTTCCACCAGTTCAAGCAGATAAAGATGGAATAGAAAGAGTTATAATAAATATAATTAGTAATAGCGTAAAATACACTCCAGATGGTGGAAGAATATCTATTTATGTTGGGTATGTTCATAATGATGCATATATAAAAATTAAAGATAGTGGAATAGGAATTCCTAAAGAAGATATTGATAAGATTTTTGAAAGATTTTATAGAGTTGATAAAGCAAGGTCAAGAAAGCTTGGAGGCACAGGGTTAGGACTTTCTATTGCAAAAGAAATAATTGAACAAAATAATGGAAATATAGATATAAAAAGTACATTAGGAAAAGGTACAGAGGTGGTAATTAGAATTCCAGTCAAGAAATAAAATAGACTTAAAATTAATCGCATAAAGGATAACTATAGGAAAAAAGAAAATACATAAAAGTTAAGCTATAGGAAAAGGAGACACATAATGAAAAATGAAGAAAATATAGATAATGATGTAGAGAAAAAAATCTCTGATAAAGAAAATAAAACAAAAAGTATACTTAAAGAAATATTTGAATGGGTATATTGTATAGTTATTGCTGTTGTAATAGCAGTATTAATTAAATATTATGTTGGAACACCAACAGTTGTTAATATGAGTTCAATGTATCCAACTTTAGTAGAAAATGATAGGTTGATTTTGAATAGAATTGATAAAACTGCTAAAAGAATGCCAGAAAGAGGAGATATAATTACATTTGAACAACCATCAGGAAACGCTGGAGATGTTGACCTAGAAAATCCAGTTGCAAAATATGAATATGAGCCAGAAGGTTGGTGGAATAGATTTGTTTATTACGTATTAGAGTTTGGAAAAGTTAGCTATATAAAAAGAGTCATTGGATTACCAGGGGAGCATGTTGAGCTAAAAGATGACAAAGTATATATAGATGGAAAGCCTCTAGAAGAAGACTACTTAAATCCAGATGTAAAGACACCAATAAGTGGACCATATTATGATTTTGTTGTACCAGAGAACTGTGTTTTTGCAATGGGAGACAATAGAACTAACTCAACAGATTGTAGAGAATTTGGATGTATTCCTTTAGAAAAAATAGAAGGTAAAGTATTATTGAGATTTTTCCCATTTAATAAATTTGGTAATGTGGAATAGGAGAAAAAATTGTTCGAAAAAATAATAGGAAATAATAAAGTAAAAGAATATTTAGAAACATCTATAAAAAACAAAAACATTTCTCATAGTTATATGTTTGTAGGAAAATCAGGTATAGGAAAAAAGCTTTATGCAAGAGAATATGCCAAGAAAATAATGTGCTTAAATGGTGGAAATTGCACAAATAATGAATGTGAATCTTGCATAAAATTTGAAGCAAATTCAAATCCGGATTATGTCGAAATTTTACCAGATGGAAAAAATTTAAAAATAGAACAAACAAGAAAGATGCAAGAAAAGATTGCTGAAAAACCTATTGTTTCTAATAAGAAGGTATATGTCATAGATGATAGTGATTTAATGACTGAAGAAAGTCAAAATTGTTTATTAAAAACATTAGAAGAACCTCCTGAATATGCAGTCATAATACTTATAGTATCTAATGAGAGTAAGCTTTTAGCTACAATAAAATCAAGATGTGTAATTGTTAAATTTGACAAACTGTCTGATGAAGAGATAAAAAAAATTATGCCAAATTTAGATGATAGTGTTATCAAATTATTAGAAGGAAGCTTAGCAAATTCCGAAAATATTGAAAATAAAAAAGAACAATATGAAGAACTAAAAAAAATTACTGATATATTAGAAAAAGGAACTTTAACACAATTATTTACTCAATCGGATTTACTTTATACCAGTAAAGATGATATAATAAGTTTATTAGAATATTTAAATATAATATTTTTTGACAAAAGGTGGACAGATTGCATAGAAATAGTAGAAAAAACAAAAAGAAAAATATTAGCAAATAACAATTATGACATGTGTATAGATTATTTACTAATAAATATATGGGAAATTGTTAATAATTGAATAAAGTTATTTTCTCATGCATAAGCAATAATTTATTTAGAAAGGAGTTCGTATAGTAGTACGAAATAATAGATGAATATAATAGGAGTTAGATTAAAAAAGCCGGGAAAGATATACTTCTTTGATACAAATGGAATAGAACTTAAAATAGGAGATAGTGTAATTATCGAAACATCTATGGGAAAAGAACTTGGTGTAGTTGCAACTACTAACAGACAAGTAGATGAAAAAAATAAAAGTGATTCGTTAAAAAAGATTATAAGAAAAGCATCACGCGATGATATCAAACATCAAGAAGAAAATAACAAAAAAGAAAAAGAAGCATTTGAAACTTGCAAGAAAAAAATTAAAGAACACAATTTAGAAATGGACTTAGTTGAAGCAAGATATTTATTTGATAATTCTAAACTCATATTTTATTTTACAGCAGAGGGAAGAATTGATTTTAGAGATTTAGTCAAAGATTTGGCTTCAATATATAAAACAAGAATAGAGTTAAGACAGATAGGAGTAAGAGACCAAATAAAAAGACTTGGAGGAAATGGAATCTGTGGTCGAGAATTATGTTGTTGCTCATTCTTAAATGATTTTGATACAGTATCAATAAAAATGGCAAAAGAACAAAATCTATCATTAAATACTGCAAAAATTACTGGAAGTTGTGGAAGATTAATGTGTTGCTTAAAATATGAGCAAAATGTTTATGATGACAAAATGAAAAAATTGCCACATCCAGGAGCAATAGTAAAGACAGAAGAAGGTGAAGGTGTAGTTGATAGTGTAGAGGTTTTAAGAGAATTGCTAAGAGTAAAATTCAAAGATGAAGATGGAAGCAACTATTTTAAAAAGTTCAATGCAAATGAAGTAACAATTATTAAAGATAATAAGAAAGAAGAAAAACTTGATGAGCAAATAGATTCAGAAGAGCTAAAAGAATTAGAAAAAATGGAAGAAATGGATAAATACGATAAAAATAATACATCAGATGATGAAATCTAATAAAATATGTAGAAATAGAAAGGTGGTGAAAGATATGGCATACAAAATTACAGACAAATGTGTACAATGTGGAGCATGTGCAGCAAATTGCCCAGTACAATGCATTTCAGAAGGAGATAGTCAATATGTAATAGATGCAGAAAAATGCGTTGAATGTGGAGCATGTGCTGGAATTTGTCCAGTTGGTGCACCAGAGAAAGCTTAAATTATAAAATACATAAAATTATTATGCAATAATTAAATGATGTTTATACTTAAGAAAAAGTTGAAATACATATTTAATTTATTGCATTTTTTAAAATTTATATTAAAGGAGAAAAAGAAATGATTGCTATTTTAGTATTTTTGTTAGTACTTGTTCTAGCTTCAATAAAGCAAGTAAATGAATATGAAAGAGGAATATTATTCTTCTGTGGTAAATTTAGAAAATTATTATCACCAGGATGGCATATAGTATTTCCAATATTTTATTCATTCAAAAAAGTAGATGTTAGAACAAAAACAGTAGATGTTCCAGAACAGGAAGCAATTACAAAAGATAATGTTTCAATTAAGATAAACGCAGTTTTATATTATAAAATATTTGATGCATCAAAATCAGTCTTAGCAGTTGAAAATTTTAATTATGCAGTAAGCCAATTAGCTCAAACAACTATGAGAAATATTGTTGGATCTGTATCTTTAGATGAACTATTATCAGAAAGAGATAAATTAAGTTCAGAAATTTGTAAAATAGTTGATGAAGCAACAGATCCTTGGGGAATAAAAGTAGAAAATGTTGAACTAAAAGATGTTGCTCTACCAGAAGAAATGAAAAGAGTAATTGCAAAAGTAGCAGAAGCTGAAAGAGAAAAACAAGCAGTCATAACTAAAGCTGCAGGAGAAGTTGAAGCATCAAACAATTTAGCACAAGCTGCTAAAGTTCTAGGAACAGCTCCAGGAGCATTACATTTGAGAACATTAGCAACATTAAATGACTTAAGCAGTGACCAATCAAATACAGTAATATTTGCAGTTCCAATAGAAGGCTTAGAAGCTTTAAAAGGAATAGCAGATAGAGGAAACAGACAATAATAAATATAAAAATAGTAGTATAATGTTTACTGCTATTTTTATTGTTATATATGTTTTGAAGAAAAAATTGAGGAGAAAATTATATGAAAAAAGAAAAATCTTGCGGATGTATTGTTTTTGATAATGATAAAATATTACTTATAAAAGACACTAATGGAAACTGGGGATTTCCAAAAGGTCATGTAGAGGAAAATGAAACAGAAGAACAAACAGCTATAAGAGAGACTAAAGAAGAAACAAATATAGATGTTGAAATTGATGTAAGTAAGAGATATGTAAATCATTACATAACTGATACAGAAATAGACAAAACCGTTGTATTATTTAAAGCAAAAAAACTTGGAGGAAAAGAAATACCTCAAGAAGGCGAAGTTAACAAAATTACATGGGTAAAAGCAAAAGATGCATTTGATATATTAACATTTGATAATACTAAAGAGTTATTAAAAAAAGCATTAGAAGAAAAATAAGAATTATTAAAACAATAGCATATTTAAAATATGCATAATCCTCTAAAGTAACTTATACATTGACACAAAGAGATTTCTATTGT
Source organism: uncultured Clostridia bacterium (assembly GCA_947628825.1). GTDB lineage: Bacteria > Bacillota > Clostridia > TANB77 > CAG-508 > CAG-793. The sequence goes on from CANRBH010000001.1 coordinate 44,911, forward strand.
AAAATTATTGCATAATAATAAATAATTTTTTTAATAAAGGGATAAATAAAATGGCACTAACAAAAATGGAAATAATAACGGTATCATTAACAATATCAGCGGTAATTGTTTTGATATGGAATATTTTAAAGTATTTCTATAGAAGAATGATTTTTAATAAACGATTAAAAAGATCTAAATATATAAAACAATTGTTAGATGATAAAAAAATTACATTAACGTTAATTGATATGAAGGAAGAAAAAAATAGATTAAAAGAAGCAAAAAATCATTCTGGAATAATAGTTGATGGAGTACTATATAATGACAAAAATGCTTACTTTATAAAACAAGATGAATTGATTTATATAATAGGAAAAAAAGAAGAATTTATAATTGCTATTCACGCAAGGAGGAATTGATATGAAGGAAGACAATGGTCCAATTTATGATAAGAAATTAAGAGGTAGAGAAGATATCAAAGATGAAAATGCCAAATCAAAAAAAGAAGAAAAAATGATAAAAGAAAAGAAGACGCTTGCAGAGTCAAGTACTAATTTTGATTTGGAGAATTTATTTAGTGAAGAAAAGTATAATAAACTAATTGATAAGCTTGATAAAATGGATGATTGGCTAAAAGAGAATAACGACTTACTAAAGGAAAATGAAAGGGCTACAAAAGAATTATTAGAAAAATATCAAAAGAAAAGTAATGAAATTTTAGAAAAATACAATAAAGAGACAAAAGCATTATTAGAAGAATTTGATAATAGAAGAAAAGAAATAGAAGAAAAATATAAACCTAAAAACTTAGAAAAATACAAAAAAGATTTAAATAAATTGTATGAAGAAATGAAAGAAAAATGGGTTCTTTCTGATAAAGAATATGAAGATATGAAAAAGAAGATTGAAGAGGCTGAAAGAAAAGCATTAGAAAAACGTAATAAGGAATATGAAAATAAGGCAAGTAAATTAAAAAATAAATATAACTTAGACTAATATAGAAAAGGAGTAAAACTGTGAATAAATTTGATGTAAATTGTAATAACAGTATTAAACTTTTAGGAAGTAAGGTAATTTATATTGATCCTTATGAAGTAGTAGATGCATTACATGATGCAGACTATGTATTTTGTACACATTCTCATTATGACCACTTTTCAATAGAAGATATAAAAAAGGTTATGAATAGTGTTACAAAAATAATTACAGTAGAAAGTTCTAAAGAAGATGCCATAAGTTTAGTAGGTGAGAAAAATGTTTTTATTGTAAAGCCAAATGAAAGTTATAAAATAGATGAATTAGAATTTTCCACAACATATGCATATAATGTGGATAAGCACTTCCATCCAAAGTCTAATGGATGGGTTGGATTTATAATAAAATTAGATGGTGAAAAATATTTTATAGCAGGAGATACAGATAACATAGAAGAATTACAAGGCATTTCTGCTGATTATGCATTTCTTCCTGTTGGAGGAACTTTTACAATGAATTATGAAGAAGCGGCAGATTTAGCAAATAATATAGATGCAAAAATAGTAGTTCCAACACATTATGGAAGCGTTGCAGGAAGCAAAACAGATGGACAAAGCTTTAAAAACTTAGTAAAGGATAAAGAGGTAATAGATGTATTATACATACATGATAAGATGTAAAGATAATTCTATTTATACTGGAATGACAAGTGATTTAGATAGAAGAGTAAGAGAACATATTGAAAAAGACAAAAAATGTGCCAAATACACAAATTCACACTTGGCTACTAAATTAGAAAGAGCTTGGATTTCAGAAGATAGAATTTATGCATCAAAACTGGAATATTGGATAAAAAAATTAACTAAAAAAGAAAAAGAAGATTTAATAAAATGTCCTAGAAAATTAAACAAACTCCTAGGAGATAAAATAGATTCTCAAAAATATAAATTGATAAATTACAGATATAAAGAAAAAGTACAAATTAGCAAATTATAAAATAAAAACAAAAAATAAAAGATATTAAAATAAGAAAAAATAAAACTAATAAAAAATATCAAAACAGGGACTAAAAAATGATAAATTTGAGGAGGAAAAGATGGACAAGAAAGAAGAAGTAAAGAAAAAACTAAGTGAAGCAAAAGAAAAAGAAGGAAAATTTCTAAAAGAATTTAAGGAATTTGCACTAAGAGGAAATGTTCTTGATTTAGCTGTTGGTGTTTTAATTGGAGGTGCTTTTCAAAAACTAATTACATCACTTACAGATAATTTAATTTCTCCAATTTTAGGACTTTTTGGAGGAGTGAACTTTTCAGAATATAGCTGGAAAATTGGTAATTTAAATCTTACTTATGGAGCATTTATAACAGATGTAATTAACTTCATTATAATGGCATTTGTAATTTTCTTGATAGTAAAGTTTATGAATAAGTTAGCTAATATAGGACATAAAAAGGAGAAAGAAGAAGTGGTAGTAACAACCAAAATATGTCCACATTGCTATAGTGAAATTAATATTAAAGCTGATAGATGTCCACATTGCACTTCAGAATTAGAAATTGAAGAAGAACAAAAAAAGTAATAATATAAAATAATAATAAACTTATAAAAAGAAGTCTAATAAGAAAACATAAATCTTATTAGGCTTCTTTAATATTAAATGTTTAAACTATACTACCTCCATTTACATGAATAATTTGACCTGTAACATATCTAGAATCATCAGATGCTAAGTATAAGTAAGCAGGAGCAAGTTCAAAAGGTTGACCTGCACGTTTTAAAGGGACATCAGTACCAAAAATCTCAACTTCGGATGCAGTAAAAGATGATGGAATAAGAGGTGTCCATATTGGACCGGGAGCAACTGCATTTACACGTATTTTTTTATCTGCTAAAGAAAGTGAAAGAGATTTAGTAAAAACAGTAATGGCACCCTTAGTGGAAGAATAATCAATTAAATTCTTTTTTCCATCAAAAGCGGTTATTGAAGTTGTATTTATTATGCTGGAATTTTCTTTTAAATGAGGAAGAACAGCTTTAGTCAAATAGAAGAAAGTATAAATATTTGTTTCAAATGTATCTTTAAGTTGATTCTTAGATATATCTAAAATACTATTTTGAGGGAACTGAACACCACAGTTATTTATTAAAATATCGATTTTACCAAACTGGTTCATAGTTTTATCAACAATGTATTTAGATAAACCTTCATCTCTTAAATCGCCCGGAAATAGTAAACATTTTCTTCCAAGACTTTCAACTATCTTTTTAGTCTCATTAGCATCTTCATGTTCATTATAATAGCTAATAACAATATTAGCACCTTCTTTTGCAAAGAGCACACTTATAGCTCTTCCAATTCCACTATCACCACCTGAAATAATTAAGACTTTGTCTTTTAGCTTACCACTTGGGACATAGTTTGGGTTATCAAAAATTGGAAGAGGTTTCATTTTGTATTCCATACCAGGCTGAACATTTTGATGTTGTCTAGGAAAAGTTATTGGTATTTTAGTAGTTTCAGATCTAAATCCTATGTATGGAATCTCTGGATAATTTTGACTAATTAAAATCGCCTCCTTTTATTAAATAAGTTTATTTATATCAAAATAAAAATATTCATAAATAAGGTGGAAATTTATTAGGCAACGATTTATATCCTATAATAACTATTTAAATAGTATATAAAATATGGAGAATCATCTTCTTCAATAAGTTTTTCTAATATTTCTTCTTTAGACCTAAAAAAGTTATATTTTAAAATCAGTTGTTGCTTTTTATTAAAGAAAGCTTGAACAAGAAAAAATTCTTTCATATTGATATTAAATAAGTTATTCTTTTTTAGATAATTACATACGAAAAATTTACAAGATATATTTTCAGTTGTGCATCTTTTATCTTTTCCAAGATATTTGCATACTTTAACATTATCAATGAACTTAAAAACATTTTTAGAATAATCAAAAGAATAGCAGCATCCATTTTCTTTATGAGCAGTTTTATGATTTTTTGAAGCAATGCAGATATTGCTACAGAATTTACATGGATTACTTCTTTTCCATAATAAATCTAAAGATTTAAAAATATTGTCGTACAGAAATAAATATTTTTCTTTGATATCATTTATAAAAAGTGCTTTAATAGCTGTTAATATGTCATCATTATAATTAGATAAAATATATTTTATTTTAAAACCCTTATACTCAGTTATAAAGTCAATATGTGATTTTTGAAAAGAAATTAATTTTTTAATATAAATTGTATTGTTTCTTACATCATTTAAAAAATTGATTTTTAGTGCTGGATTTGTATCATTGTATTTTTTATCTAGATTAAAATCAATGCTTTCTATATTACATGAATCTAAATTAGAATTTTCAATTATATTTCCCGAAACATCTATATATAACATTTATATCACCTTCTATCTAATTATATATATTATGCAGGAAAAAAGTCAATAAAAGAAAAAATGTTAATAATAATATGTAATTTTGTGTCGAAAAAAGTAAAGCAGAATATAATATATTAAAGAGATAAAAAAATATATCTCTTTAAAGGAGCAATAACTATGTTTAGAAAAGACTGTAATTGCATATTGATTTTAGCAATCGCAGCAGTATTAGGAATAATAGTTGGAGTAGTATCTTTTAATGTTGTAATTCCTGGAATAATAATAGCTATTAGTATAACTTTAGCATTAGCTGCTTTAATTTTAGTGCTTTTAACCGCATTGATTGTAAAAATAAAAGATTATGACTGTTTATGTAATTATTCAAAATGCTTAGCATTAGGAATAGTAGGAACAATAATAACAGCAGTAATAGCTTTATCAGCAACTATAGTAACAGCCTCTGTTGCAATAGCTATATTATTAGGACTATTAACAGCATTTGGTTTAACTACACTATTAAGCTTTATAGGATTGATTTTATGTATAATCAATAAAAACTGTTGTAGCTGTATGAACTAAAAAAATTGCAATAAGAAGCCTATTAGTTTTAAACTAAAGGCTTCTTTGCAATTGGACTCCCAAATATAATAGTTGATACGAAATATAGAATTTCGGCAACAATTTATATTAAATATTTATTTTAGAATCTTTTGCTCTTTTTCTATAAAGAGTAATTTTTCTACCCATAACTTGTACTAAAGTACAGGCTGTTTTTTCAGCTAATTGATTTCCAATTTCTAAAGCGCTATCTGGCGAGGTTTCCAGAACTGTAAGTTTAATAAGTTCACGGGCTTCTAATGCATCATCTACTTGCTTTATTAAATTTTCATTTATCCCAGATTTACCAACTTGCAAAATTGGATCCATTGTATTAGCTAAACTTCTTAAATATGCTCTATCTTTACTATTCATTTTATTATTATATGATAAAATATCATAATCTCCTTATTAAATTTAGATTTTAAGTTAATCTATAAACCTAACTAATTATACTACATTTTTGTAAAAAAGAAAAGAGCAAAATATTGTATAATAAAATTAAATTCAAGATTCAAGATAAGTACGCAAAATTCACGGAATAGTCATTGACATTGAACTTAATTAAATATATACTTAAGCTAGACTTAATTAAAAAGAATTAAAATACATACTAACTAATATACTAAAATAAGAAAAGGAGGCAATAAATGAAAGATTTAATTGAAATAAGATGGCACGGAAGAGGAGGACAAGGTGCCAAAACAGCATCTTTACTTCTTGCAGATGCAGCATTTAATACTGGTAAGTACATACAAGGATTTCCAGAGTATGGACCAGAAAGAATGGGAGCACCAATAACAGCTTACAACAGAATAAGCACTATGCCTATTAGAGTACATAGCAACATCTATGAACCGGATTATGTAGTGGTAATAGATGACACGCTATTAACAGCAGTAGATGTTACATCGGGATTAAAAGAAGATGGAGCAATAGTTATTAACACAACTAAAACTATTGAAGAAATAGCCCCACTTCTAAATGACTATAAAGGAAGTGTTTATACAATTGATGCTAGAAAGGTATCAGAGGAAGCATTAGGAAAGTATTTTCCAAACACACCAATGCTTGCTGCAATAGTAAAAGTAACAGAAATAATGCCAGAAGAAGACTTTTTAAGAGATATGGAAGGCTCATTTAAGCATAAATTTGCTAAAAAGCCAGAAGTTATTGAAGGAAATATGAAAGCTTTAAGTTTAGCATTAGAGCAAATTAAGAAAATTCAATAATTTTACCAAATAATAAAAATTAAAAATTAGCATAACGCTAAAAAGGAGGAAAAAATGGATATTGATAAAAACACACCATGGCAAGAAATGACTCCAGGAGGAACAATTTATGATGCAGGAAATGCTAGAGATTTTAAAACAGGAGACTGGAGAAGTGCTAAACCAGTATATCTTAGTGATAAATGCAAACAATGTGGATTATGCTTTCCAGTTTGCCCAGATGATGCAATACCAGTTGGAAAGGATTGTCTAAGAAAAGATTTTAATTACGATTATTGCAAAGGATGTGGAGTATGTGCAAAAGTATGCCCATTTGGAGCTATCGTAATGGAAGAGGAGGAAAAATAGTATGAGTATTAGAGAACGTCTAAGTGGAAATGAAGCAACAGCATATGCAATGAAACAAATAAACCCAGATGTAGTTGCAGCTTTTCCAATAACACCTTCAACAGAAGTTCCACAATATTTTTCAAGCTATGTTGACAATGGCCAAGTAGATACAGAATTTGTTGCAGTTGAAAGTGAACATAGTGCTATGAGTGCTTGTATAGGAGCAGAAGCAGCAGGTGCAAGAGCAATGACAGCAACATCTGCAAATGGTTTAGAGTATATGTGGGAAATGATACAAATTGCATCAAGCTCAAGACTTCCAATTGTAATGGCATTAGTTGATAGAGCAATCTCGGGCCCACTTAATATACATTGTGATCATTCAGATGCTATGGCTGTGAGAGATAGCGGTTGGGTAATGCTTTTCTCAGAAACCAACCAAGAAGCTTATGATAATATGTTAATGGCTCATAGAATAGCAGAACATAAAGATGTAATGTTACCACTTATGGTTTGCCAAGATGGGTTTATTACATCACATGCTATTGAAAATATAGAATTATTAGAAGATAACAAAGTTAAGGAATTTGTTGGAACATATAAACCAGAACATTACTTATTAAATAGAGAAGAACCAATAGCAGTTGGACCAATGGATTTACAACCATATTTAACAGAGCATAAGAGACAACAAACAGAAGCTATGAACAATGCTAAAAGAGTTATAGCAGAAGTAGCTCAAGATTTTGAAAAAATGACAGGAAGAAAATATGATTTCTTTGAAGGATATCATTTAGAAGATGCTGAATATGTAGTAATTTGTATGAACTCTACTGCAGGAACAGTTAAAAATGTAGTTGATTCATTAAGAGCAAATGGTGTAAAAGCTGGCTTATTAAAAGTAAGAGTATTTAGACCATTCCCAGGAGAACTAATTGCAAAAGCTTTAGAGGGTAAAAAATCAGTTGCGGTATTAGATAGAGTTCCTTTACTTAATGCAACAGGAGGACCTTTATATGAAGATGTTACATCTGCAATGTTTGTTGAAGGAATTCATGTACCAACAGTAAATTACTCTTACGGTGTTGGTGGAAGAGATGTAACAGAAGAACAAATAAATCAAGTATATGAAGATTTACAAAATCTAAATGATATGAGCAATCCATATAGATTCTTAGGATTAAAAGAAAGGAGATAAAATATGTATAATGTAAAAGAAGTAGTTGCTAATAAACCATCAAGATTTACATCAGGACATAGAATGTGCGCAGGATGCGGAGCACCAGCAGTAGCAAGAATGATTTTACGTGCAGTTGATGAAAAAGACCACGTTGTTGTATCAAATGCAACAGGATGTATGGAAGTTTCAACATGTATTTATCCATATACAGCTTGGACAGATTCATATATTCATACAGCTTTTGAATCAGCATCAGCAGCAGAATCTGGAGCAGAAGCAGCATATAAATCATTAAAAAAACAAGGAAAATTACCAGAAGACCAAAATACTAAATTTATAGTATTTGGTGGAGATGGTGGAACATATGATATAGGAATTCAAAGTCTTTCAGGAGCAATGGAAAGAGGTCATGATATGACTTATGTTTGTTATGATAATGGAGCATATATGAACACAGGAATCCAACGTTCATCAGCAACTCCAAGATTTGCAGACACAACAACATCTCCTGCAGGAAGTGTAATTCCAGGAAAAATGCAACCAAGAAAAGATTTAACAGAAATAATGGTAGCACATCATTTACCATATGTTGCTCAAACTGCAGCAGTTGCAAACTTTAAGGACTTATATGAGAAGGCAGAAAAAGCTATAAACACTAAAGGAGGCAAGTTCTTAAATGTATTAGCACCATGTCCAAGAGGATGGGGTTATGCAACAGAAGATTTAATGAAGATAAATAAATTAGCAGTTGATACATGTTGGTGGCCATTATATGAAGTAGAAAATGGAGTATATCATATAACATATAAACCAGCTAATAAATTACCAGTAGAAGAATTCTTAAAAACTCAAAAACGTTTCAAACATCTATTTAAACCAGGAAATGAATGGATGATAGAAGAATTACAAAAAGAAGTAGATTTAAGATGGAACGAATTATTAGCAAAAGAAGAAATGACAAATAAACAAGTTTCTGAATAAGTTAGAATAATAGAAAAAGTTATAATTAAAGTTAATATTTATAAAAAATATAGTTATTTTTATAAACAACAGCTTTTTAATTATAACTTTTTTACTATGTTATACTAATTATCTTATAAAAATTGAACAGGACAAAATTTAATAAAACATGGGTATAACAAAATAAGAAAAAACTTGGATTTAGTTTTATGCACGAATAAACAAGAAATATAAAGGGAGAAAATAATGGAAATTGAAAGAAAATTTAAAGTAAAAGAGCTGCCAAAAAATATTGAAAATTATGAGAAAAAGGAAATTGAACAAGGGTACTTATGCATTAAACCAACAGTAAGAATAAGAAGAAATAATGATGAATATACGTTAAATTATAAATGGAAAAAACAAAATATAGTAGAACAAAAAGCAATTCAAAATATTGAATATGAAATGCCACTAACTAAAGAAAATTACGAACACTTATTAGAAAAAGTTGATAACCATATGATAATAAAGACTAGATATAAAGTTCCACTAGATAATGGATTAACAGCAGAAGTTGATGTGTTTCATGGAAATTTAGAAGGATTATTTTTTGCAGAGGTTGAATTTCCAAATGTAGAAGCTTCAGAAAATTTTATTGGGCCAAGTTGGATGGGAGAAGATATATCATTTGATAAAAGATATGATAATACACTTTTATCAAAAATTGATAAGTTTGATAAAAAGTATTTTGAATAGAATAATTTTACAAAAAATTCATCGAAAAAATACTTGCAAAAGTCATCAAAATATAATATAATTTATACTTGAATTTTAAAGAAAATCTTTTGCGTATGGAGGGACTTAAAACTGTGGTAATTAAAGCAAGTATTTTAGATGAACTAAAGAATTCTGCTAACACAGAAGACATAGAAAAATCAAAAAATTTATTAAATAAACAAACTATCACAATTACAAAAGTAACATACACAAACGAAAGCAACTTTTCAGTACATGCTGATATTAAAGGAAAGCATGGCTTTTATAATACTTATTTAAGTGTTAAAGATGGAGAGATAGATGATTTAAGGTGTACATGTCCAGATTATGAATCAACTTATGGAACGTGTAGACATATTTTGGCGACTGCTATGGAATTTGATAGCAATAGCGCTTATGCTAAGTTATTTGCAGGAGAAGAAAAGAATTTATCTAATGCTAGAAACAAAAAAGTTAATAGTGAAAAATATAGAATATATAGACAAATGATTAGTTCTTTTTATGAAGAAGAACAAGTCAAGGAAAGAACAGAAAAGTATGTAGGCGAAAAAGTAAAATTAGAGCCTGTTATAATATATAAACAAAACACAAATGAAGTTAGACTAGAATTTAAAATTGGAAATAAGCAGATGTATAGAATAAAAAATCTGCCTGAATTTTATGACCAAATGCAGGGAAAACTTAAACACAAATATGGTTTAAAGCTTGAGTTTGTTCATTGTAGAGAAGCCTTTGAAAAAGAAAGTTTACCATTATTAGACTTTTTGATGAAATATGCAGAAATTATTAAATACACAAATAATAGCAGTGATAAGTTTTATTTAAATGCATTAAATAAGTCTTATGTAGTTCTTTCAAATACTGGAATTGATGAGTTATTTGATACAATGAAGGACAAAGAGGTCGAAGTTGAAACAGAATATAGCACAGAAAAAGTAAAATTTGTTGATAATGAACCAGAGATAAACTTTAAAATTATAAATAAAGATAATGAAGATTATGCTATTACAACTAACGAAGATATATTCGCATTTTCAACTATAAAAGGAAAAAACTATATATACTTTTTAAGAGAAAATAAATTGCATAGATGTTCATTTGAATTTGAGAAAACCATATTAAAATTATTAAATATTTTTAGAGTAAATTTTACTAAAGAAATTTTATTTAGAAAAGAAGAATATGCAGACTTTTACTCTTTGGTATTACCACAAATAAAAAATAGAGTAAATACAGATGAAGTAAATCAAGATGAGCTTGAAAAATATAAACCAAAAGAACTTAAAGTAAAGGTTTATTTAGATTATACTTCAAGTGGTTTTATTACAGCAGATGTTAAGTTTGAATATGATGATATAGAATTTAGCCCATTTGATGAGGTTGATTCAAATGTACCAAGAAATGCAATAGCAGAATCTAAAGCTTTGGACAAGTTCAAAAATTCTGGCTTTATGTTAGACGGTAATAAAAAACTTGTACTTGTAAATGAAGATTATATTTATGAATTTCTAAGTGATGGAATAGGAAGCTACATTAATGAGTTTGATGTGCTTGCAACAGAAGAATTTAGAAAAAGGCAAGTAAGATCTCCTAAAATTAAGTCAATAGGAGTAAAAATAGAAAACAACTTGTTAAGTGTTGATTTATCAGGTATTGATTTAAGTCCTTCAGAGATTGAAGACATAATGAAAAGATATAAGCTTAAAAAGAAATTCTACAAATTAAAAAATGGTGATTATCTAGACTTAACAGAAAATGATACTTTAGAAATGATAGACAAAATTGCTGAGGGAACAGGTGCAAGTTATAAAGAGCTTATAAGTGGAGATTTAAAACTACCGGTCTACAGAAGTTTGTACTTAGATAGCATACTGAAAAAGCACGACTTAGTTGTAAAACAAGGAGATAATTATAAGAAGTTAATTGATAATGTTTATACAAGACATATATCAGAAGGATTTAATCTTCCAAAAGACTTAAAAGCAGACTTAAGAGAATATCAACAAGTTGGCTATGAATGGCTTAACAATCTAGATGAATATAATCTAGGAGGAATATTAGCAGATGATATGGGTCTTGGAAAGACAGTACAAGTTTTAGCAATAATATTAAAATATGTTGAAAGTACTGACAAAAAAGATAGAAGACCAACATTAGTTGTTTGTCCAAGTTCATTATCTCTTAACTGGAAGGAAGAAGCTAATAAATTTACACCTACGTTAAAGACAAAGGTTATATCAGGAAATTTAGAAGAAAGAACAAAAGCAATTAAAGAGATTGAAAAATATGATATGGTTATGACATCTTATGATTTGCTAAAAAGAGATATAGAAATATATAAAGAATGTAATTATAATTTTAGATTTATAATTGCAGATGAAGCACAATACATTAAAAATAATAATACTAAAAATGCAAGAGCAATAAAAGAGATTAAAGCAGATACAAGATTTGCTTTAACAGGAACTCCTATTGAAAATGCATTATCAGAATTATGGTCAATATTTGACTTTATAATGCCAGGATACTTATTTAGTTATAATAAATTTAAGACTTTATATGAAACACCAATAGCCAAAGAGCAAGATTTAAGAGCAATGTCAAAGTTAAAGGCAATGATAGAACCATTTATATTAAGAAGAGTAAAAGAAAAAGTTTTAAAAGAGTTGCCTGAAAAAACAATTACTGTACTTAATAATGAGATGGATGAAGAACAAAGAGATATTTATGTATCATATATGAAATCAGCTAGAAAAGAGGCAAAAGAAGAAATTGAAGTAAATGGTATACAAAATAGCCAGATAAAAATATTAGCATTACTTATGAGATTAAGACAGATTTGTTGTCATCCAGGATTATTTATAGATAACTATGAGGGAGAAAGTAGTAAGTTAAATCAATGTATGGAAATAGTAAAAGATGCAGTAGCAGGAGGACACAAGATACTACTATTTTCAGGCTATTCTTCAATGTTCTGGTATTTAGAAAATAAATTAAAAGAAAATAATATTAGATATCTAAAATTAACAGGGCAAACAAAAGTTGATGAAAGAATGAATTTAGTTAATGAATTTAACAACAATGATGATGTAAAAGTATTTTTAATATCATTAAAAGCTGGAGGAACAGGACTAAATTTAGTTGGAGCAGATATGGTAATTCACTATGACCCATGGTGGAATTTATCTGCTGAAAACCAGGCAACTGATAGAACCTATAGAATAGGTCAAAAAAGAAATGTACAAGTATATAAGTTAATTACTAAAAATACTATTGAAGAAAAAATATATAATTTACAAGAAAGAAAAGCGAAACTTGCAGATGATATGCTTTCTACTAAAGAAACATTTATAAGCAAGCTATCAAAAGATGAAATTATGGACTTGTTTGAATAAATAAATGAAAATAATAGTGAGTTTACTTGCTATTATTTTTATTTTTGCAGTATAATATAAATTGTTAGAAAGGAAGCTTATGAAAGACTATATAACAATAATAGGTGGAGGATTAGCCCGGATGCGAAGCAGCATATCAAATTGCAAAAAAAGGGATAAAGGTAAAATTATATGAAATGAAACCCAATACATATTCTCCAGCCCATTCTAATCAAGATTTAGCAGAGATAGTTTGCAGTAATTCTTTTAAGTCTAAATTGCATACCAATGCTTGTGGACTTCTTAAAGAAGAATTGAAAATATTGAATTCATTACTCATAAGAATAGCAGAAGAAGTATCAGTTCCAGCTGGACAAGCCTTAGCTGTTGATAGAGAAAAATTTTCAAAAAGAGTTACTGATGAACTTGAAAAGAATTCATTAATAGAGATAATTAGAAAAGAAATAAAAAGTAAATGCTGTGACTTTAATAATGAAGATAACTTGGATGCTGAAGCATCACAAAATAAAGATGCTATTATTATGAAAAAATCAAATCTAAAAGATGATATATTTTTAGAAGATTTAATAAGAGACGGCATTGTAATTATAGCAACAGGACCTCTTACAACAGATAATTTATCTAAAGGAATTATGAACTTAATTGGAGAAAAATCACTATATTTTTATGATGCAGCAGCACCTATAGTAGAGAAAAATTCAATAAATTTTGACATAGCTTTTTATGGTGATAGATATGAACAAGAAAGAAAAAAAGATGAAGATGTAGAAAGCTGGAAGGAAAGAATAAAATCTATACCAAATGGAAGTTATATTAACTTACCAATGAATAAAGAAGAATATAATGAATTTGTAAATGAACTCATAAATGCAGAAGTAGTAACTTTACATGAATTTGAAAGAAGTGAGATTTTTGAAGGTTGCATGCCAGTAGAAATTATGGCAAAAAGAGGATTAGATACATTAAGGTTTGGACCACTTAAACCTGTTGGTTTTACAGACCCAAGAACAGGAAAAAGACCTTATGCTGTAGTACAATTAAGACAAGATGACAAGGAAGGAAAAGTATATAACATAGTAGGATTTCAGACAAATTTAAAATTTGGTGAACAAAAAAGAGTATTTAGTAAAATACCGGGATTAGAAAATGCAGAATTTGTAAAATACGGAGTAATGCATAGAAATACATATATAAATTCTAGCTTAATTTTAGACGAAACCTATAATTTAAAAGAAATGAATAATATTTATTTTGCCGGTCAGATAACTGGTGTGGAAGGATATGTTGAGTCTATATCTTCTGGCTTAGTATCAGCAATAAATGCAGTACAAAAATTTAAAGGACTAGAAAAAATAGTGTTTAATGAAAAAACAATGATAGGGGCTCTTTGCAAATACATATCTACAGCAAAAGAAAATTTTCAGCCAATGAATGCAAACTATGGTATATTACCAAAATTAGAAGACACAATAAAAGATAAGAAATTAAGATATTCTATGCTATCTGATAGAGCATTAGAATATCTAAAATCATAGTGTAAAATAATTTAGGGAAAATATTTTTCACGATTCTAACATTTAATGGAAAAGAGCAATTTTGAGGGTATAAAATTTTTAATAAATTTCCTTGAAAAAAATTGTCACTATCAAATGTTTACATAAAATTGACATTGATTTATTTTTATGCTATAATATACTTGTATATTTTTGTAAAAAGGAGTTTAGTTTTATGGCAGATGAATCAAAAATCGTAAAAAGCCCTATAACAGATATTATAAAAAACTCAATTATGGAATATGCTACTAATAGGAAAAGAGAAATACCAAAAGAAGTAAAAGAAATTATAGACAGTAATAATTCAAGATGGCGTTATACTGGTTTTGATAATATAACTTGTGAATATTTGTTTGAGAGCAAAGATGGTAAGGAAATAATTAAATATAATTATAAAACTAAGGAACTTTTATCTTATAATAGTGAGGAAATGTTCCATAGATTTTTTAATCCGGTTAATAAAGATTGGGAAATATATATTCCACAAAAAGGAAAACACTATAATATAAAAACAAACAGATGGGAATACTATAATGTTGCAACTGATGAATGGTTAGGAGTAAGACCTAGGGCTGTTATTAAAGATGCTGAAAATGATGAAAGAAATAATTATATAGTATCTTATGATAAAGAAAGAAACATTTATAAATATAATAGTAAAGAAGTTTCTGCTATTTACATAGTAGAAGATAAAGTATGGGCTATTCATAATAAAGTAACAAACAGAACAGCTTATATTAGTGCTGTAAATGGAAAAGAGATGACTTTAGATGAAAAAAGTGGAAGATTCGATATAAAAGAAGATTCAGATAGTACTTTAGATGAATCATCTAAGCAAGACTCTAAAGTTAATGAGGTTAATGCCAAAGAAAATAGCAAAGTACAGGATTCTAAAGCTAGTAATAGTAAGTCAGAAAATAAAACACAAGACTCAAAAGAAGGTACAGAACAAAAAGAAAACGAAAATGATAAAAAAACAAGCAATGATAAGAATTTAGCATTAACTCCAACTAAAATATCATTATTCTCAAGAGTAAAAAATTGGTTTAAAGAAAAAATATCTAATTTCAAAAACAATGCAAGCAAAAATGAACCACAAAATCAATCTAATGCATTAAACGAAGAAAAAAGAGATGATGAATTAAGTAAATTAATAAACAATATTATAGAAAATAATGAAGTAACCCCGGATGGAAAGATTATTTATAGAAGTGTAGCAACAAAGAAAAAAATGATAGAAAAAGAAATCAAAAAAATGCAACGTAAACTAAAATTAGCTGAGTTTAAGAAGGGACTGAGATTTACTGATACAAAAAAATCTATCTCTCTAATAGCTGTTGCTGGATTATTTACTTTAGGTGCAACAGTAAATTTAGTTCGTGAAGGAATAAAAGCTAGTCAAAATAGAAATACAACTTCAATAAGTGAAAATGCGGTAGAAAATGATAGTCATAAACAGGCAGAGAGTGATACAGCTAAAGAAAATGAAAATAGTGACAAAGTAAATAGCAGTCAAAACCATGTAAATACTAACAAAAATGAAGAACAAATAAAAGATACACAAAATGTTGATAAGGCAGTAGATTATCAAGAAAAAATATATATGGTTTCAGCAGGTACTACGTATACTTCAAGCTCAAAAGGAGATGGAACAAAAGGGGTATTTATAGAAGATACCTCAGTTGGAGTTTACAATAGAGCAATTGTAAAGACTAATGAAGATGGAAGCAAAGAAATAGTTTTATCAACCGATGGAAAAACGTGGGAAGAATATTCTAAATATTCAGGAGTATCAATGGAAGAAATCGAAAAGGCAAAAAATGCTGAAGGAAATATAGAAATGGTAGCAGTTAGTGTACCAAATACTAACTCATTAGAATATGTCTATGGTTGGATAGAAAGCAAAGGATTGAAAGAACTGGAAATAACAATAGGTGACAATACTCAGATATTGCAAAATCTTATGGAACACGGAAATGATGAAAGATAAATAAGAGGGATAAGTTAAAAACTATTACAAACAAAGTGGCACTTTGTTTGTAATAGTTTTTGTAAAATAGAACATTAAAAAATTAATATTAATACTATCTAAAAATATTACATTATGTTTACATTTTGAAAAATTTATTGTAAAAATTCTTATAAAATGATAATATAAAAAAGAATAATAATCTTTTTCGAATAGATATTACAAGTAAAAATTTTAACTTATGAAAAATAAACTTGTAATAACTAGAAAATGAAAGGGGAAATGTTAGTTTTAAGACTGACATAAACAAATAGAAATGGAAGAAAAATTTGAAATAGCATTTGAAGAAGCTATAAAAAATGGTGAAAATGAAGAACTAATAAAAAGAGATAAAGAAGAAATACAAAATGCAATTAATGAACAGCAAAAAATTTACATAGAATGGCAAAGAATTTCAAGTGATGTTCGTAGAATCTTTAATGCATCTAGTGAAGAAGTAAGAGAATATGCTAATAATATACAAAACTTATTCGATAGATTAAAAATTATAAATGATATAATTGATAAAAATGCTAAAGCATATAGAGTAACTATTGAAAAAGGAGAGTTACCATTTGATGAAGAGGCCTTAGAAAGACCACTAGAAGAAACAAATTACTTTTCAGCACAACCTAAAACTATTACTCCAAAAATTCCAGAAGCTGGACAAACACAACCTTCTGCTCCAGAAAGCCAGGAAGGTGAACAATTACAACCAAAGGCTCCAGAAAAACCAGAAGATAGGCAACCTCAAACCCAAGCTCTAGAAGTTGAACATCCACAATCTCAAAGACAAGAAGAACAACCTGAACCTCCTACTATGGAAAATGCAGAAGGAGAAAATAAGGACACTTTAGAAAAATCTGAAATAATAGAAAACGAAAATCAAATGAAAATAACAAAAAAAGATTTAGAATTAGCTAAAATAGCCAATGATTTTTATTGTGGTAAAATTGAAGGCCATAAATTAAGCAAAGAAGATAGATTATTCTTTGCAAATAATACTCTAGAAGATATAAAAAAGAAGTATGGAGAAAATGTTTTTCCAGAATCAATAGAAGATGAAAAATTATTTGATGAGTTTATAAAATATCAATCACTAAAAGATGGTTTATATATGACAAAAGAAGACAGAGAATTGATGATGAAAAATAGAGATGCTATTTTTTATAATCAAGAAATAGTAGATCCAGAATCTAAAAAATTATATGATAGATTTTTTAAAGACTGTAATGGTGATGAATATCAAATTGCTTTAAGATATACTTCTTTATCAACTATGGGTGGAAGAATTGATGATATTTATAAGAAAATAGAAGAAAAATTTAAGGTAAATGATTTAAATAAACCAGATAAACCAGAACCAATTAAACCTGATCCAACAGAGCTAGATCCAATTAGACCAGAGCCAATTGCTCCAAATACACCAGTAGGGTCAGCAACAGTTACGCCAAATGTACCAGTAGGACCAACACCAGTTGCTCCAAATACATCAGTAGGACAACAACCAATAGGACCAGCACCTGCTGTTCCAAATCCAGTACAAGCAAATGTAAATCAAACCAAAATACTAAATAATAAACCTTTACTTGTAAATGTAAAAGTTCTTGGAAAAAAGATGTTGGTAAATGGCAAAGAATATGAATATAATACTAAATATGGAGAAAATATAAATCAAGAAATCAGCGAAATATTTAGTAATGTTCATAATTCTCCTATGCTTATAAAATTTATTTCTCAAGAAATAAAAGATGATCTTATACAAATGAGTGGTACTTTAAAAGATAAATATCATGATGCTAAAATACTTGATCCTAATATAGTATATGCGATAGTACAAGCTTGTAAAGACATGATAAATATAACTGGTACAGATGCAGAAAGAGAAAAAAGCATAGAAATTGCAAATGAATATTTTAAAAAGTTAATGTATCAGTACATGAGATATGCTAGTGGAAATTTTGTAAAAGGTCTAAGATTTAATGATTTAGTTATTGAATATAATTTAAAAGAAGCAATGAAGCTAGATGAAGAAGATAGAAAGGCAATAGAAGATTGGGCAGTAATTTCAAAAGACTACGCAAAGATAGTAGATATCAGCTTTTTACAAAAAATTATAAACAAAATTAAGTCAATATTTAGCAAAAAGAACAAACCACTATTAGGTGAAGGAAAATCAGATGATAAAAATAAGCAAGGACAACCTCAGGATAAAGATGGAGCAAAACAGCCAGAAGCTGGACAAGTACAACCAGCAATTCCTGAGCAAGACACACCTTTTGTACAAAAACTCCCAATAGAGCCACAAAACCAACAAGCACCAACGCAGGCAAGTCCAGAGCCTTCTAGACACATCAATTTACCAAATAGAAATGATGAACATGGAAATATGGAACCATAAGAGACTAAAACACCAAAATCCGTAGCAAAAATTGTAAAAACAATTGACATTTGAATTTAAAAATGATAAAATAATACTGTTATTTTATAATGAGTTTTTATGCGCTATAAATAACAGTATTTTTATTGTTTTATATAGAAAGTTTCTACGGAAATATCAATAAGACATAGAAATATAAAATTAAAAATAGGAGGTGAAATTTAAGTGCCAACAATTAATCAATTAGTTAGAAAAGGAAGAAAGACTCCAACAACTAAATCAAAAAGCCCTGCTCTTCAACATGGTTTTAATACTATGAAAAATAGACAAACCAATAGAAGATCACCACAAAAAAGAGGCGTTTGTACAGTTGTTAAAACAGTTACACCTAAAAAGCCTAACTCAGCATTAAGAAAAGTTGCCAGAGTAAGACTATCAAATGGTTATGAAGTAACATCTTATATTCCTGGTGAAGGACACAACTTACAAGAGCACAGTGTTGTTCTTATAAGAGGCGGAAGAGTAAAAGACCTTCCTGGTGTTAGATACCATATTATAAGAGGAACTCTTGATACTGCAGGAGTAAAAGACAGAATGCAAGCAAGATCAAAGTATGGAGCAAAGAAACCTAAAAAATAAGCATTTTATAAAAAGCTACGTCTTACTGCGTTAACCTTCGAATAAAATTTTTTCTATATACAAAAAAGTATTATTTCAAAAATTTTATCTTGGTTGCCTTGTAATACTTACTTTTGATAAAAATGATATTAAAATTGATATAGTGCAATATAATTGATAATTTAGTTTGTACTTAAATTTGAAATAGATTGCATTATGCGGAAAAGCAATTAAAAAGCTTTTCAGAGTACCTTGATGTAGAATTTACATCAAAATAAAAAAGGAGGGAAGAATAGTGCCAAGAAAAGGATTTATAGCAAAAAGAGATGTATTACCAGATCCAATTTATAATAGCAAAGTTGTTACAAAATTAATAAACAATGTAATGCTAGATGGTAAGAAAACAGTTGCTCAAAATATAGTTTATAAGGCATTTGAAGAAATTAAAGAAAAGACAGGAAGAGAACCAATTGAAGTATTTGAAGAAGCCTTAAACAATGTAATGCCAGTTCTAGAAGTAAAAGCAAGAAGAGTTGGTGGTGCAACATACCAAGTTCCACTTGAAATCAGACCTGAAAGAAGACAAACACTAGGATTAAGATGGTTAGTTATTTATGCAAGAACAAGAAATGAAAAAACAATGTCAGAAAAACTAGCTGCTGAAATACTAGATGCTATTGCAGGAAATGGTGGAGCATTCAAGAAGAAAGAAGATATGCATAAAATGGCTGAAGCTAATAAAGCTTTTGCACATTACAAGTTCTAATAAACTAAATCGTTCCTCAGCTATCTATGCTTTGAGGATTTGCAAAGCAAATCATTGAAGTACGGATTCTGAGCGAAGCGAAGAAAGGGGAAAAAATATATGGCCGGAGACGGAAGAGAGTTTCCTTTAGAGAAAACAAGAAATATAGGAATAATGGCCCACATAGATGCGGGAAAAACTACTACAACAGAGAGAATACTTTTTTATACAGGTAGAACCCACAAAATAGGTGAAGTTCATGATGGTGAAGCTACCATGGACTGGATGGTTCAAGAGCAAGAAAGAGGTATTACAATTACATCAGCTGCTACAACTTGTCAATGGAAAGGCAATAGAATAAACATTATTGATACTCCAGGACACGTTGACTTTACAGTTGAAGTTGAAAGATCTCTTAGAGTTCTTGATGGTGCTGTATTAGTATTAGCAGCAAAAGGTGGAGTTCAACCACAATCAGAAACAGTTTGGAGACAAGCAAACAAATATAAAGTTCCAAGAATGGTATATGTAAATAAAATGGATATAACAGGTGCAGACTTTTATATTTGTATTGACCAAATGAAAGAAAGATTAAAATGTCATCCTGTTCCAATTCAATTACCAATAGGAAAAGAAGATGAATTTAAAGGAATAGTTGACTTACTAACAATGAAAGCATATGTTCATAAAGATGATTTAGGAAAAGACATCGAAGTTGGTGAAATTCCTGAAGATATGAAGGCAGATGCTGAAAAATATAGACAAGAGTTAGTAGAAGCAGTTGCTGAACAAGATGATGATTTAATGATGAAATATCTAGAAGGTGAAGAACTTTCAGAAGATGAAATCAAGTTAGGATTAAGAAAAGGAACAATTAACAACTCATTAGTTCCAATGACTTGTGGTTCATCATATAAAAATAAGGGTGTACAAGAATTATTAAATGCAATAGTTGATTTCTTACCATCACCAATTGATATCGAAGATGTTAAAGGTGTTGATATGCAAGGAAACGAAGTAGAAAGAAAGACAAGCGATAAAGAGCCTTTCTCTGCATTAGCATTTAAGATTATGACAGACCCATTTGTTGGAAAGTTATGCTTCTTTAGAGTATATTCTGGAACTTGTACAACAGGTTCAACTATCTTTAATGCTACTAAGGACAAAAAAGATAGAATAGGAAGAATACTTTTGATGCATGCTAACCATAGACAAGATATTGATAAAGTTTATGCTGGTGATATTGCAGCAGCAGTAGGACTAAAAGAAGTATCAACGGGTGATACTCTATGTGATCCAGATCATCCAGTTATACTAGAATCAATGGAATTCCCAGAACCAGTTATAGATATAGCTATTGAGCCTAAAGACAAGGCAAATAGTGAAAAATTAGGAATAGCTTTAGCAAAGCTTGCTGAAGAAGATCCTACATTTAAGACATGGACAGACCAAGAATCTGGACAAACAATTATAGCAGGAATGGGAGAATTACACCTAGACATTATCGTTGATAGATTAAAAAGAGAATTTAAGGTAGAATGTACAGTTGGTAAACCACAAGTTTCTTACAAGGAAACAATAAGAAACAAAGCAAGAGTACAAGGAAAATTTGTACGTCAAAGTGGTGGACATGGACAATATGGTGATGTATGGTTTGAAATGGAACCATTAGAGCCAGGTTCAGGAATCCAATTTGAAAACAAAATTGTTGGTGGTGTTGTTCCAAAAGAATACATTAAACCAGTAGAAGAAGGATTAAGAGAAGCAGCAATGAACGGAATTCTAGCTGGATATCCAGTTATAGATTTCAAAGCAACACTTGTTGATGGATCTTATCACGAAGTTGACTCTTCAGAAATGGCCTTCAAGATTGCCGCATCAATGGCATTTAAAGAAGGATGTAGAGTTGCTAAATCTGCTCTATTAGAGCCTATCATGAAAGTTGAAATAACAGTTCCAGAAGAATACATGGGAGATGTTATTGGAGATATAAATGCTAGACGTGGTAGAATGGAAGGAATGGAAGCTCAAAGCGGAAACCAAGTAATAAGAGGATTTATTCCACTTTCAGAAATGTTTGGTTATGCAACAGACTTACGTTCAAAAACTCAAGGAAGAGGAACATACTCAATGGAACCATCTCATTATGAAGAAGTTCCAAAATCAATATTAGATCAAATCGTAACATCAAGAGCTAAAAAGAGTGCTGAATAGGAGTAGTTAAATGGAAAATAAAGAGTTAAAAAAATTATTGTATTTTTTACCTAATTTTATATTATTACTATTAAATGGTGTAGCTCTTCCAATTCAAAGATTATATTTGAATTATAAAGTAGAAAGAGCAACAGAGTTTTCTGTTACTGATTCTCCTATGTTGATAGATCATCACGACTTTGTAGATGATGCACTTAAAATTTGGATAGTTGCTATAATAGGAATTGTAGTAATGAGAATTATGCTTAGTGCGAAGAAATGCAATATAAGTAATTGGGGATTAAAAATACTTAATAATTTATTAACTATTATTTTCTCATTCACTTTAATTTTTATCTCAATGGTATTTGTATAAAAAATTATTTTGATAAAAATTATGAATGATTGACTAAAATAACTTTAAGACTTGCTTTTTTTAGAAAAATGTTATAGAATAAAAATGCTATATCGTGAGCATTAAATAAAAACGATAAAAAATAGTTATTAATGTTTAAAAAATTAATAAATAAAAATTTAAAGGAGGAATTTAAAAATGGCTAAGGAGAAATTTGTTAGAAGTAAGCCACACGTAAACATTGGTACAATTGGTCACGTAGACCATGGAAAAACAACAACAACAGCAGCTATTACAAAATGGTTAAGCTTTAGAGGTCAAGCTCAATTTGAAGATTATAGTGCAATAGACAGTGCACCAGAAGAACAAGCAAGAGGAATCACAATCAATACAGCACACGTTGAATATGAAACAGACAAGAGACATTATGCACACGTTGACTGTCCAGGACACGCAGACTATGTAAAGAACATGATTACAGGTGCTGCACAAATGGATGGAGCAATATTAGTTGTTTCAGCAGCTGATGGTCCAATGCCTCAAACAAGAGAGCACATACTATTAGCAAGACAAGTTGGAGTTAAATATATCGTTGTATACTTAAATAAATGCGATATGGTTGATGATCCAGAATTATTAGAATTAGTTGAAATGGAAGTTAGAGACTTATTAACAAGTTATGGTTTCCCTGGAGACGAAATTCCAATCGTAAAAGGATCTTCATTAAAAGCATTAGAGTCTACATCAAAAGATCCAGATGCTCCGGAATATGCTTGCATAAAAGAACTTATGGAAGCAGTTGACAACTATATACCAACACCAGATAGACCAGTTGATCAACCATTCTTAATGCCTATCGAAGACGTTATGACAATTTCAGGAAGAGGAACTGTTGTAACAGGTAGAGTAGAAAGAGGAACATTAAAAGTTGGAGACGAAGTTGAAATAGTAGGACTTGCAAAAGAAAGTTCAAAAACAGTTGTTACAGGTGTTGAAATGTTTAGAAAAACACTTGATTCTGCAGAAGCAGGAGATAACATTGGCGTTCTATTAAGAGGAACACAAAGAAATGAAGTTGAAAGAGGTCAAGTTCTTGCTCAACCAGGAACAATTCATCCTCATACAAAATTCAAAGCTCAAGTATACGTTCTAACTAAAGAAGAAGGTGGACGTCATACACCATTCTTCAATGGATATAGACCACAATTCTACTTTAGAACAACAGACGTTACTGGACTAATTGATTTACCAGATGGAACAGAAATGGTTATGCCAGGTGATAACATCGACATGACAATCGAATTAATCACTCCAATCGCTATAGAGAAGGGATTAAGATTCGCTATTCGTGAAGGTGGAAGAACAGTAGGTTCTGGAGTTGTTTCTGAAATAATGGAATAATACTTCATTAGAAATAATGATAAAAATATAAAATAGTAGGGGCACTTTAAATATGGTAAACCTACTATTTTTATTTTAAAAAGTATATTTTAAATATAGAAAAATAAAATTTACTTTACGTAAAATAGTTGACAATATATCTTATTATGATAAAATAGTATTTAACAATACAAAAATATTGTAATTTACATAAAACTGTGATATAATTATTTAAGTATTATTTTATATTTAAATGGAATAATATAAATTAGGTGATTATATGAAAAAAATCAGAGGAATAAAAAAATTTAATGAGAGGAAGGTCTATATGGAAAAAATAAAAATAGAACCAAGTACACAAGATTTATTTGATATGCTATTAGAAAAAAGTAGTAATGACTGGAATGAGTTATGCACAAGTTGTACAACTCTTATTAAAGAGGCAAAAATGAGCAACGAAGATATAGATGAAATAGTAGAAAGAGTAAAGAGGCAGAATGGATAATATAAAGGTAGTTGTTGATACAAATATATTTATAAACGGAATTTTTAAGCAAGATCAATTTGCACAGGCTTTATTTCAATTAAAAAGTACAAACAAAATATGTTTTGTTATGAATAAGGAAATGCAAAATGAATTATTGATAACATTTTGTACAATATTACTAGAAGCATATAAAAGAAGAGCTAAAAAAGGAGAAGAAGTAGGAATAATCCCATTAAGTGCTTCATTGTCAAAATGTTTATGGCAAGTTAGAGAAGTAGATCACATTATACATACAGATTTTTGTAAAGCAGATAAATCAGATAATAAATTTATAGATTGTTGTATAGATGATGATGTAAAATATCTAATCACTCAAGACCAACATATAAATGAAATAGCTAGAACATTAAAAAAGAGTTATAATATAGATGTCTTAAGTCCATTTCAATTTTATACAAAATATAAAGCAAAGACATTATAAAATAAGGAACCATAAAAGGTTCTTTTTTAATTTAAATTTTTAATAAAATCCATTGAATATTTAAAACTATGAATATATAATAATATGTAAGGAGTAGTTTATGACAGCAAAAGATTTTAGAGAAAAAGCAAGAAAAGCCTTAAAAGGAAAATGGCAAATTGCCATATTAACTGCCTTAGTATATACAGTTTTAATAAGTTTAGTACAGATTATTGTTAACTATTCAGAAAAGACAATTTTTTTAGGAATAGTATCAGTGGATTTAAATATTACATTTTGGGTGCTATTACCAGCACTTTCTAGAGGATTAAATGTTGTATTTTACAAATTAAAACATGGAGAAGAAGTAAAAGTTTTTGACTTTTTAAAATATGGTTTAAGTAATTTTAAGAGATTTTGGAGAATGACAGGAAATACTCTTTTAAAACTTATTTGGTATATAGCAGCACTAGTTGTATTATATGTTTTATTAATTTTAGTAGGAGGAACCGCTATTCTTTCATTAGGAGTTGCTTTTCTTGAAACAGGTAAAATATCAAATGCAGCTGCTATAGGAGGAATAGGTTCAATAATAGCAATAGTTTTCATTGCTATAGCAATGTTTGTTGTTTATATTTTAATGGCAATCAAAAACTTATATTATATATTAACAACTTATATTTCATTAGAAAATCCAAACCTTACAACTAAAGAAGTTGTAAATAGAAGTGAAGAACTAATGAAAGGAAATAGAGGAAAGTATTTTGGCTTGATAATGTCATTCTTTGGATGGTACATTTTAGCTGCATTACTAGGAGGAATAGTAACTTCAATATTCAATGGTATAGGCTTATCATTCTTAAAAATAATAACGTCCTCAATAGGATTTGTGATTTTGTTACCATATTTAAAAATGTCAACTATAACATTTTACGAACATTTAACTGAAAAGAAAAAAATAAATAAAAAGACTAATAAATAATTGACATTTGGGAGCTTTAATTATATACTTTGAATTATAGAAAAAAGAGTTATTTAGATAAAAGTAGGAAAGGAATGAACCTGGTATGAAAAGAATAATTATAACAATAGTTATTTTAACTTTTATGACTTTTTTTGCAGGAACTGTATTTGCAGTAACTGGTACAGTAAATACACAAAATTTAAATCTTAGAGATAAACCAAGCACATCAGACTCCAATGTCATAACACAATTAAATAATGGAGCTACTGTAAATATTTTAGAAGAGTTAGATGGTTGGTACAAAGTTTCTTATGGTAATAATGAGGGATATGTAAGCAAACAATACTTAACAGTAAATTCAGATTCTAATACAGGAGCCGTAGAAACGAATCCAAGTGATAATCAAGAAAATGTAAATGAAGATGGACAAGGAAAAGTATTATCAGATGCAATAGTTTATTCACTTCCACTTGTAAATGCAACAAAAGTATCAAATCTATCTGCTAATAACAAAGTTAATGTTATTTCAGAAGTTGGTAAGTGGAAATATATTTTAACAGATGAAGTATCTGGATGGGTATTAGGAAATAAGATAGAAGGAACTGTTAAGAAAAATCAGAAAAGTGATGGAACAGAAAATAATTCTTCAGGAGAAAATAATCAAGCAAATAATGAGATTGAACAAAATAATGAAGTAGTAGAAAATAATCAAGAAAACAATAATAGTACAGAAAATAACATAGTTGAAAACACTACTTTAGAAGGAAATGATCAAACAAGTGAATATCCAAAGACAATGTATGTAAATGTTGATGCTCTAAATGTTAGAGAACAAGCATCAACAAGCTCAGATATTATAGCAAGTGTAGAAGAAAATGATGAAATTAGAGTAACAGGCAAATCAGGAGACTGGTACAGTATAGAACTAAATGGAACAAAAGGATTTGTAAAGAAAGATTATCTTTCTAACAGCAAGATGTAAAATAGATAATAGAAAATATAATAATGAAAAAGAATAAAATATAAAATATAAAATATAAAATATAAAATATAAAATAAAAACTTAAAAGACAATTAAATTAACGGGGCACAGAAGGAAATTATGAAATATAGAATTTTATGTGCTCTAGCTATGGCTTTAATAATAATTATAGTAGGGCTACATCAAAATGGTGTAGCTCTTTTTGAATATAATGGTGAAAAAGAAGGAAATTTTACAATACAAATTTGCAGTGATGCCCAAGGAAAAGAGTATTATGATGTATATAATGGAATAATTGAAAATAAAAAGTTTTTAATATATGTTCCAAAAGAAAATCAAAAATTAGATTATGGAGATATAATAAAAGCAAAAGCAAATTACCAAGAACCAGATAAAGCAACTAATACAGGATGTTTTGACTATTCACTATATTTAAAAACCAAAAAGATATATGGTATATTTAAGGTTGAAAAAATAGAAGAAATAAGTAAATCAAACAATAAATCAATCATTTATAATATTCAAAAGTATATTAAAGAGACTTTTAGAAATAATCTAAAAAAAGAGAATGCAGAATTAGCAATAGGACTGATTTTAGGAGATAGAAGTAATATATCTGATGAGATACAAGAAGCTTTTAAAAATGCAAATTTAACACATATGCTTGCAATATCAGGAGCTCATTTTTCTTATATAATAATGATAGTAACATGGATTTGCAAGAAATTAAAAAATAAGAGATTAGAACAAGTACTACTAATATTATCAATAATTGGATTTATGAACTTAACTGGAAACACTCCTTCAGTTGTAAGAGCTGGTATAATGAGTATAATGTTAATTCTAGCAAGTATATTAAAAAGAAAAAATGATTTTTACACAACTTTAAGTCTTTCACTAATTATACAGATAATAAATAATCCTTATGTAATATTTGACCTAGGACTCATATTATCATATAGTGGTGTCATTGGGATAGTTACATTTTATGAATTTTTTAGACAAAGAATCAAACTAAAAATTGTTAGTGTAACCTTATCTGCAAATGTACTAATAATACCAATTATGATTTACAATTTTAATACCATATCTTTTACATTTATCATATCTAATGTATTAGCATCAGGATTATTAGGATTAATAATTATAATAGAATTTATTTCAATTATTTTTAGATGTAAGCCAATTTTTGTCTTATTAGATATATGTTTATCAATTCTTACTAAAATAGCTTCATTTTGTTCTAAACTTCCATTTTCTAAAATATATGTATCAAATTATGCTATATTTGTAGTAATAGCGATTTATATCATAATATATTTAATTGTAAAAATGAAGAAAAAATCCATACCAATAATTATCATCTTTGTATTATTATTTAATTTTACTGTAGTAATTTTTAGATACTCAAAATTTGAAAAAGATGAGTTACAGATTAATTTTATAGATGTAAATCAAGGGGACTGTACACTTTTAATAAATAAAGGGAAAACTATTATGATAGATACTGGAGGACAGATAAATTCAAGTTATGATATTGGAAAAAATATATTACATAGATATTTGCTCTATAAAGGAATAACTAAGTTAGATTATCTAATGCTAAGCCATTTTGATGCTGACCACTGCCAAGCAGGAATCTTTATTTTAGAAAATATGAAGGTAGAGAATCTAATTATATCAAAACAGCCTGAAACAAGTTTTTTATATGAGCAAATAATGAAAATAGCAAAACAAAGGAAAATTAAAGTATTGTATGTGAAAAAAGGAGATAAGTTTAATATATCAAATCTAAAATTTGAAATAATACATCCAAAGAATGAATTTATAACAAACAATCCACTCAATAACAATGCTATAGTATCTAAAATTTCATACTATAACTTTAAAATGTTGTTTACAGGAGATATTGAAGAAATAGCAGAAAAAACTTTATTAAAAGAGGACTTACAAGCTGATTTACTAAAAGTAGGACATCATGGCTCTAAAACTTCAACAACTAAGGAATTTTTAGATAAAGTAAATCCAAAGATAGCTTTAATTGGAGTAGGAGAAAACAATAAGTTTGGACATCCTAATGATGGAGTTATAAAAAGACTAGAAGATAAAAATATTAAGATATATAGAACCGATAAAAATGGGGAAATAAATGTCAATGTAAGTAAAAATGGGAGGATTAACATAAATTGTTATAATTATTAAATATTATTTTATAAACATAAATATAGTTATTTTCTCATGCCTTGTTGTCGCTTGGCAACCTAACGGTTGCAGCTCCAGCGCGCTTCGCTTGAACGCTACGCGGCTATTCAAAAATAACTATATTTATGTAATGTAATAATAAAATAAATTTGTTGTATTGTAATTTAAAATTGCGTATGGTAAAATTAAAAAAGACATACGGAAAGTAATAGTTGCAATGAAAGAAATAAAATGTTAAGGTTTATGAGTAACCTTCTAAAAACTCAAATATATTATACAAGGAATAAAATTAATTATGAAAAAAGGAATTTTAATTGCAGTAATAGTAGTAGTTTTAGTAATAATATTAGGAGTAGCAGGATTATTTCTATTTTATAATTCATCATTAAAAGCCGTTAGTGAAAATAGTAATGAGGTAATAGTTGAAATAGCAAAAGGATCTACGGCAACAGATATTGCTAAAGTATTAGAAGAAAATAAATTAATTAAAAGTGGTTTAGTATTTAGAATATATACAAAGCTTAATAATGTATCTGGTATGCAAGCTGGAACTTATAAGCTAAATCAAAACATGGATGTTGAAAAAATAATAGAAAATTTACAAAAAGGAACTGACTACTTTCCAGATGAAATTAATATTACTTTCTTAGAAGGTAAAAATATGAGATGGATAGCAAAGCAAATTGCTGAAAACACTAATAATACAGAAGATGATGTATTTAATAAATTAGAAGATAAGGAATATATAAAATCTCTAATTGATAAGTATTGGTTTTTAACAGATGATATTTTAAATGAAAATATATACTATCCATTAGAAGGATATTTATTCCCTGACACATACAATTTTTCAAATAAAGATGTAACTGTTGAGCAAATATTTACTGCAATGCTAGATCAGATGGATGACAAGCTAGAAGATTTAAAATCAGATATAGAAAAAGAAGGATATTCAGTTCATAAAGTTTTAACAGTAGCATCAATTGTTGAATTAGAAGCAGCACAAGTTGAAGATAGAAGCGGAGTTGCAAGTGTTATATATAACAGATTAAAGAAAAATATGTCTTTAGGAAGTGATGTTACAACATATTATGCAATAAAAGTGGACATGTCTGAGAGAGATTTATATCAAAGTGAACTTGACAAGTATAATCCATATAATACAAGAGGACCAAGAATGGAGGGAAAACTTCCTGTTGGACCAATAGCAACTGTTAGTATAGAATCAATTAAAGCAGCTTTACATCCTGATGAAACTAATTATTTATACTTTGTATCAGACAAAAATGGAAAAAATTATTTTGCAACAACACAAGCAGAGCATGAAAAAAATGTTCAAAACTTAAAAAATAGTGGTTTATGGTATAATTATGATTAAAAAGATATAAAAAATAAATAAAATTTAGAAAAAATAATATAAAAATTAAGAAAAAATTATTATAATCCAGTATTTAGTATAAATAGAATATTTTGGGAAATAATCCTACTAAGAGAAAATGATTTGAAAGGAGGATATGTTAGTTTGTATAACTAGCATAAACTATCAATTATGAAAAAATCAATCTTAGTAGGATGTATTTTTGCAGCCATAATAGCGGGGATATCGATAGGAATTATAGTTCACGTATATAATGATACTAATTTAGAAAAAGCAACTCTTGAAGAAGTAAGAAATGCTAATAACTTAGTTGAAAAAGAAGTAAATATTATACAAACAGGAACAGCCGAAGTAAAAACTACTCCTAATACTAAAGTTGTATATGAAACTTTTTATATAGACTGCAATCACTTAGAAAATGTTACTGAAGAAATTAAAAGCGAAGATGTAAATCAAAATGAAAGTTACTTTATTAATAAATACATGGACTGGGATGTAAATAATTTTTCAGAAGATACAGTAGAACTGTATAAAGAAATAGACGGGATATGTGATAAGCATTATGTAGTACGAGAAAAAGATGGATATATAGCAGTATATAATTTAGATTCAGATAATAATGAAAATCTTAAAGAAGTAACAGAAATATATGTTCAATATTTGCCGGAAGATGATGTTGAATTGTTGAAAAATGGTATAAAAGTAATAGGAGATAATGAATTGGCAAGAGTTCTTGCCGACTTTGAATAATTAGCAGATAATACTAAAAAAAATAGAGAAAATATGAGTACATTTTCTCTATCTTTTTTTGAAACTTTTATCTTTATACGGATGATATATTATTTGCCATTGTTAGAAGAATTCTTTTTTAAATCTTCTTTCTTAGGAAGGTATCCTCTTTTATAAAAATGTTCAATATAACCGAAAAGAGCAAGGATGGCTAAACAAACGGCTAAACCATATATATAAACATCAAAATGAACAGAAATGTTATATATATTTATAATCATAGTACTTACAACAGCTAAATATAGTAAAACTGTTGATAATTTACCATACCATTTGCTAGATACAACTAACTGTTTTCCATATAAAAATGATGCACCTGAGATAAGCACTAATTCTTTTGCAAATAAAACTAATACAATCCATATTGGAATAACTCTTTTTATATATAAAGTTATTAAAGTTGAAATTTGAGTAAGTTTATCTGCTAAAGGATCCATTAACTTACCAAAGTCTGTAATAGCATTATATTTTCTGGCAATATAGCCATCTAAAACATCTGATAAAGATGATATGGTAAAAAGTACTAAAGCAGAAAGATAGTTATTTAATGATATTGATATAATTATAAATGGTATAAAAATGAATCTAATAATTGTTAGTACATTTGGTATAACTTTTATATATTTCATAAATTTTTTCCTCCATTACTGTAGTACAATTTAATTAAAAGTAAGTGCTAATAGCTTGTTTTTATTTAAAAGTAAATATTTATATTTTACTTTACTTCAAAAGTAAGTTTGTTGTCTTTGCAATCAATATAAACTTTTTGACCATTCTTAAGTTCTGACCTTAATATCATTTCAGAAAGTTCATCTTCCACATATCTTTGTACAGCTCTTCTCAAAGGTCTTGCACCATATTTTATATCTGTACCTTTTTCTAGTAAATATGCTTTTGCTTCTTTTGAAACATACATCTTTATATTTTTATCATTTAACACATTTTGAGTATCTTTAAGCATTAAATCTACTATTTTTGTAAGTTCTTCATTATTAAGTGAATCAAATACCACTATTTCATCAACTCTATTTAAAAATTCTGGTCTAAATGTTTCTTTTAAACTTTCTTGAATTTTATTTTTTCTAAATTCGGATGTTGAACCAAATCCAATAGAATTTAGATTTTGGGTAGAACCGACATTTGATGTCATAATTATTATAGTATTTTCAAAACTTACTGTATTTCCTTGACTATCTGTTAATCTACCATCATCAAGAACTTGCAATAGTATATTAAATACATCACTATGAGCTTTCTCAATCTCATCCAAAAGAACGATTGAATAAGGATGTCTTTTAACTTTTTCAGTAAGCTGACCGCTATCATCATATCCAATATATCCTGGAGGAGCTCCAATTAACTTAGCTGTTGAGTTACTTTCCATATACTCAGACATATCTACTCTAATAATTGAATCTTCATTACCAAAAACTTCGACACATAGAGCTTTAGCAAGTTCTGTTTTACCAACACCAGTTGGACCAACAAATATAAATGAAGGTGGTCTTTTTGTACTCTTTAGTCCTGCACGATTTCTTCTAATAGCACGACTTACTGAAGCAACAGCTTCATTTTGTCCAATAACTCTTTTATGAAGATTATCTTCTAATGAAAGAAGCTTTTTAGTTTCTTCCTCAGTGATTTTTTGTACAGGAATTTTTGTCCAGTTTTCAATTACTTTTGCAATATCTTCAACTGTTAATTCAACAGGCTTCATTTTTGATTCTATGGCATTTATTTCTTGAATAATAGAACATTCTTGCATTTTAAGCTCAGCTGCTTTTTTATAATCATCTGTAGAATCAGCTTGTGCAGCTTCTTCCTTTTTAGCTTGGATATCTGCTAATTTATTTTTCAATATTTCTAGATTATATAAGTCTTTGTTATCTAAATTTATTCTAGAACAAGCTTCATCAAGCACATCAATAGCTTTATCAGGTAAAAATCTATCATGAATATATTTTTCAGATAAAGTAACAACTTTATCAATCACATCATTAGAGATTTTTACTTTATGATAATTTTCATAGTATCCTTTAATTCCTTTTAGAATTTCAATACTATCAGAAATGCTTGGTTCTTCAACCATTACAGGTTGAAATCTTCTTTCTAAAGCTGTATCTTTTTCAATATATTTTCTATACTCATTTAAAGTAGTAGTACCAATTAACTGAATAGTACCATCAGCTAAAGAAGGTTTAAGTATATTAGCAGCATTCATAGAATGATCTGCATCACCTGCACCAATAATATTATGTATTTCATCAATCACCAAAATAATATTTCCAGCTAATTTGCATTCTTCAATAATATTTTTCATTCTAGCTTCAAATTGACCTCTAAATTGAGTACCCGCAACAACAGCAGTCATATCCAATAAATAGACTTCTTTATTAAGAAGTTTAGCTGGAACATCACTATTTGCTATTCTCAAAGCTAGGCCTTGAGCAATAGCAGTTTTACCTACACCTGGTTCACCAATTAAACAAGGATTATTTTTTGTACGTCTATTTAAAATCTGAATAATTCTAGAAATTTCTTTATCTCTACCAATAACACTATCAATTTCGCCATTTCTAGCCTTATCAGTTAAATTTGTACCAAAAGTATTTAATGTTTTTCTCTTTTTATTATTGTTTACTTTAGTCTCTGTTTTAACATTTTTTCTTTCTGAGCTAGAAGAATTGTTATCCTCTTTTTTGCCACCAAACATACCAGAAAAAATATTACCTAGAGGAATAGCAAATCCCATAGGACCATTTTCTGATTCTCCATCTAATTCTTCACCATCAACTTCTTCAAGGTTAATACCTTGTAAAGAAAGATTTGATGATAAATCTTTAAACATTTCATTTAACTGATTTGTCATATTATTTATATCTTCATTAGAAAGATTGCTATTATTGTTTTGAATTGTATTTAAAGGGTTTATTCCTCTTTTTTTAGCACAATCATAGCAATATCCCAAAGTTTCCATTTCACCTTTGCTGTTAGGTTTATGCATAAATATAACAGCAGTATTTTTTTTACAATCTGAACACAACATATTTTTGACTCCAATCTACCTTATATTGTATCTTAAAAATGCGATTTAGTCAATAAAATTAGTATATTTTTATGTGTCAATACTTGCCACATAAACCTTTTAATGCTATAATAAAAATAATATTATTATAGGAGAACAATATGGATAAAAAGGTAAGAAATGTTTTATATGTAATTATAATAATTGTATGTATAATTTCAATAATTATAGGAGTGTATGCACAATTTTTCAAAAAAGAAAAAGATGATGATTTAGGTTCTAATCCTTTTGGAGGAAATTCTACAACTAACACAATTACATATGAAGAAGTAAAACAAGGATTTAGAGACTTGTTTACAAATGAGTTTAATTCTGAATATGATGACTCAAATATTGAAAAAGAGGACGAAACGAAGCCATTAGTATATGCGGCTATACAGATAGAAGAAGAAAAAGATGGTAAATATGATGTTAATGCAACAGTTCCACGAATAAATATTAAAGGGGTTAACTATAACCATACTACAGAAGAATTATTTGTAGACAAATTAAATGATATAGCAAATACAGATAAATATACAATTTGTGATGTAAGCTATACAGCATACATAAATAATGATATTCTGTCAGTAGCTATTATGGCTTCTATAAAAGAAGGAGATAGTGCACAAAGAATTATTATTAAATCATATAACTATAATTTAAAGACTAAAAAAGATGTTTCAATAAGTGATATAATAGAAGAAAGAGGACTTGATTCAAAAGCAGTTGAAAATAGAATAAAAACT
This sequence comes from uncultured Clostridia bacterium, assembly GCA_947628825.1. GTDB lineage: Bacteria > Bacillota > Clostridia > TANB77 > CAG-508 > CAG-793. The sequence continues at coordinate 80,019 of CANRBH010000001.1, forward strand.
ATTGTAAATAAAGCAGCAAATGATGCAGAATCAATGCAAAACACTGGATATAACGTATATACTAGAGATACAGAAAGCACAATATACCAGATTTCTGGGATAGATAATTTTATACAAGGACCAGAAGGAGAGCTATATATAATTTATGCTTATGGAAATAATGCATTTACATCCGAAATGGATATAATTAAAATATAATAACAAATGGTGTAGATATTTAAAATATCATACACCATTTTTTTGTGGTAAATATTATTTTTCCAATAACTTCATAAGCGATGTAAATGCATCGCACAAAACCTTGTTCCAGAAAAAGAAGATAATTCCATAATATTGTCTATGAGTACTTTTCCATTCTCTTTCAATGTGACCACCAAAAAGCCAAGCAAAAAATACTACAATTTTTATGAGATATTTTTTGTTATCTTTAAAATGAAGAAGAAGTACGGGTTTTAAAATGTAATCGCTTGGTAATTCACATTCTTTGTAATCATTGAGATTTTCTTCAGAATCAAATGAAAGAACATACTCAGAAGTTCCATCGTATCCAGAGAAAAAGTTCATTTCTTCACAACGACCTTGATATTCTTGGGCCTTTTCAATAATCTTAAAATATCCTTCATGTGATATTGTTATTGAAGCTTTTATCCGAATGCTTGGAATAACTTTTATTTTCAATTTTGAAGTCTCCCTTCTGTTTAGGTTTTTATAAAAAGCGATATATATATTATAACAGATTTACATAAAAAATGCAATGCTTATGTAGATTTAAATAACACAATTATCATTAGAATAATGGCATTTATGAGCAAAAAGGTATAAAAACTTGACTTTTTTGCATAATATATGTTATAATTAAATTTGCACCGTGTGAAAAGGAGTGTGAATATTTATTTTAAACGAAGAAACAATTGATTATTACCTGAAACGAAAGAGAAAAATAAACATATTCAAAATATTAACTATTTCAATAATAATTGCAGTATGCACGATTTTTATTAAATTTAAACCAGCATATGCTGTAACACTAGGAAATGAAGAAATAGGATATATAAATAATAGAACAGAGGTACAAGAAGTAATTGAAAGTGATATATTAAAATCAAGCGATGAAAGTGTAGCATTTGTTACAATAGATGATGTAAGCTTTAATTTCGAATTTGTTGATAGAACTTTAGTAAATGATGACACGGTTATAAGTAAAATAAAAGAAAGTTCTAAAAACATTTATTCTGTATATGAAGTATCAGATGGAAATGAAGAAAATGCAGTATATGTAAATACACTTGAAGAAGCAGAAAATCTTGTAAGTACATTAAAAAATGATTATAATGAAATAAACCCAAGTTTAAAGATTACTACTTTATATTTAGAAGAAACAATATCAGAAGATGCAATTAAACAAGCTAAATCTAAAATTACAGAAGATTTACAAAATCAATTAGAAGAAAAGCATAAAAGAGATAAAAGAACTGTAAATGGTATATACTTAGCATCTTTACCACTTAAAAGTGGAACTATATCTTCAAGATATGGAAGTAGAGAAAGTATAAGAGATCATGCTCATGGTGGTCTAGATTTAGCAACAAGTTATGGCAGTCCAATTATGGCTGTAGCAGATGGCACAGTTAAATTTGCCGGAGTAAGTGGAGGATATGGTAACCTAGTTATTATAGAACATGGAAATGGTGTTGAAACATATTATGGACACTGTAGTTCAATAACAACTAAAGTTGGAACTCAAGTAAAAGCAGGAGATGTTATAGCAAAAGTAGGTTCAACAGGTAACTCAACAGGAAATCATTTACATTTTGAAATAAGAATAAATGGTGTGTCTGTTAACCCGCAAAAATATATTTATTAAAAAATAAAACAGTAGAATTTTAGGTTCTACTGTTTTATTTTTTATTAGCCTTTGACAAAGATTTTTTTATAGTATAAATAAAAGTAAGCAACATTTAAGTTACTTACTTGAAAATAAAAGGGGATGTATTTTTGTTTTAATCAGTAATTGGAGTAACTTAATTACTGATTATAATAATATTATAGTTATGAAGTTTGTCCATTGTGTGAACTTGATGTGATATATTTGAAAAAAGAGACGAAATTTTTTTATTCGCCCCTTTATAATTTACTAAGGTTGTTCTGATAAAGTAACAGTTAATTCTTTTTCATTTCCGTCTCTAGAAATAGTTAAAGTCATTGTATCTCCTATATTATGTGTGTTTTTTATTTCATTTAAATCATCCATAGTCTTAACTTCTTTTCCATCAGCTTTAATAATAATATCACCTATTTTTAAACCGGCTTTTTCAGCAGGAGAATAATCTTCTACACCTCTTACATAAGCACCAATAACAAGTTTTGCAGTAGGATTATTTTTTATAATTGAGTCTGTAATATCACTTCCTGTTATACCAATATAAGGTCTTTTAACTTTATTATATTGTATCAAGTCTGATGTAATTGATTTAGTAGAGTTAATTGGAATAGCGAATCCCAAACCTTCAACTCCTGTACCAGATGCTTTTAATGTATTTATACCAATTACTTGACCTTTGCTATTAACTAAAGCACCTCCACTATTTCCTTCATTTATTGCAGCATCAGTTTGAACAAGGACAAAAGAATTTCCATCTGAATCAGTTATTTTTCTATTTAAAGCACTAATAGAACCAGAGGTAACACTACTTTGCATTCCTAAAGGATTACCAATAGCCATACACCATTCACCAACTTGAAGACTATCTGAATCACCTAATTCAGCAGCAGTTAATCCGCTTTTATCTATTTTTATAATTGCTAAATCTGTCTGCTCATCTGTACCAATTACTTTTGCTTCATAAGTTGTGTCATCATTGTATAAAGAAACAGTAATTGTAGAGGCTTCACCAACAGTATAAAAAGAACTTGATGAATTTGAAGATGAACTAATAACGTGGTTATTAGTCAATATATAACCATCTTCACTTATTATAACACCCGAACCTTCAGCTGTTGCTGTAGATGTTGCTCTTGAAAAAATTGTACTTACTGAATATTGAACTCTGATTCCTACTATTGAAGGAAGTACCTTTTGAGCTACATAGGTACCTGTATCAGAAAAACTTGATAAAGATAACATATTTGTATTTACATTATTATAATTTATACCAGATTGGCTGTATATTGGAGTGGTGTTATTGGTTCCTAATAAGTTATTTTTTACGTAAGGAACATTTAAACAAACGCCTAATAACACACCTGCACCAACTACCCCACTGATAAATGGTACTACTATATTTCTACCAAAGCTATATCCATTTTGTGACTTTGGAGTTTTTACATTTTTATTTTCTGAAGCTTTAACTTCAACAAAGTTTTTATTTTCTTCCATGATTTTCTCTCATATAATGAATGTATAACACTATATGAAACTCCTTTCTGATTAAAATTTTATATTATTATGATACTACGAAATTGTGAAAAAAATGTGAAAAAGCTGTTACATTTTAGTTACATTTTTTATTGTACCCCATATAATCGTTGATAGAAAATCAAAGATTTTGGCAACGATTTATAACTATATACTTGAATATTATTATAAAATATTATATAAGTAAAGTAGAATTACAAAATAAATATATTTAAGGAATTGGAGGATATGTTAGATTAAAACTAACATAGTTAGTAAAATGAAAAATGAAAATGGTCTAGGAATTATAGCAATAATTATAATAATTTTTATAATAGCAGGTTTAATTACAGGTGCTGTTTTGTATATTAACAAGAGTTTAGATACAGAAAAAAATGAAGATATAAAGGCAAATATGCTTTTAATACAAGGAGCAACAAGAGTATTAAAGCAAAATTCAATAGTCCAAAAAAATACGGATATGTTTGTTGGAACCAAACTATCAGAAATACAAGATGATGAGATAATCAATAATTTTAAAACTTTGAATATCATAGAAGAAAGCCAATATGAAAAGTATTATTGTCTAAATAACGAAAATCTAAAACAATTAAATATAGATGTAGAGAATGAAGAAGGCTCATATTATCTAGTAAATTATGATGAAGATATAATTATAATTACTAAGGGTTATGAAGGAAAATATAAACTTTCAGAAATAAGTGAATAAATAATAAGAATTCGAAGAAGCGAAAAAATAAGTTTTTTAAAAAGAACTAAATGAAAAAATGGAAAAGTAGAAATCAATTTTTTATACTTTTAAAGTAAAAAAGAAGGGAATGAAATTTGAAAGAAAAAGAAGAAGAAAGATTAAATAATTTAAAAAAGTTTGAGCAAAACCTTTATAACGAGGGATATAAATTTATTTGCGGAATAGATGAAGCAGGAAGAGGACCACTAGCTGGTCCCGTTGTAGTTGGAGCAGTTGTAATGAAACCTGATTCTAAAATAGAATGGGTAAATGATTCTAAAAAAGTTACAGAAAAAAGGAGAGAAATACTTTATGATAAAATTACAGAAGAAGCTCTAGCTTGGGGAGTAGGAATAGTATCTGAAAAAGATATTGATGAAATGAATATCTTAAATGCTACTAAAAAAGGACTTCATATTGCACTTGGAGAAGTTATAGAAAAATTAAAAACAAAACCAGATATAGTTATAACAGATGCTCTAAGAGAAATTGATACATATAATATTCCATATCAATCTATAATTAAAGGAGATGCAACTTGTTATAGCATTTCGTGTGCCTCAATTATAGCAAAGGTTACAAGAGATAGAATTATGAGAGAGTGGGATGAAGTGTATCCTGAATATGGTTTTAATTCTCATAAGGGATATGGTACAGCTAAGCATATTGAAGCTATTAAAAAATATGGACCAACGCCAATACACAGAAAAACTTTTATAACACATTTTATATAGGAGAGCTTATAGTTTTTAGAAGGAAAAATTAGGAGGAAAATTAAATTGAATATACAAGAGATTATAGCTAAAAAAAGAGATAAATTAGAACTTTCTAAAGAAGAAATCGAATATTTTATAAATGGTTATACAAAAGGAGAAATTACTGATTATCAAGCATCAGCTTTGGTAATGGCAATATATATAAATGGAATGAATGATAGAGAAACCACTGATTTAACATTAGCAATGGCTTATTCGGGAGATGTTTTAGACTTATCTAGTTTAGGTGAAGTTGTTGATAAACATAGTACAGGTGGAGTAGGTGATAAGATAACTTTAGTACTTATGCCAGTTATAGCATCTCTAGGAATTCCTGTTGCAAAAATGTCAGGGAGAGGTTTGGGATTTACTGGAGGAACTATTGACAAGTTAGAATCTATTCCGGGATATAATACATCTATTTCAATAGATGTATTTATGGAAAATGTAAAGAAACATGGAATAAGTTTAATGGGACAGACATTAAATTTAGCACCAGCTGATAAAAAAATTTATGCTCTAAGAGATACTATAGCTTGTACAGAAAGTATTCCTTTAATTGCCTCAAGTATTATGAGTAAAAAAATTGCAGCAGGAGCTAACAAAATAGTTATAGATGTTACATGCGGAAGCGGAGCTTTTATGAAAACAAGAGAAGACGCTGAAAAGCTAGCCAATATAATGACATCTATTGGAAGATTAGCTAATAAAGAAACAGTATGTATAATTACACCAATGGATGAACCAGTAGGATATGCAGTTGGAAATACTTTGGAAGTAATTGAAGCGGTAGATATTCTAAAAAATAAATATATGCCTGAAGATGTTAAGAACATCATAGAAGAACTTGGTGCAAATATGTTACTATTAGCAGGAAAAATTTCTAACATAGAAGATGGAAAAAATTTAATTATAGAAAATATAAAAAATGGCAAAGCATACAGTAAGTTCTTAGAACTTATTAGTAATCAAGGTGGAGATATTTCATATATAGAAGATACTGATAAATTTGAAAGGGCAAAATATATCGTTCCAATAAAAGCAAGTAAATCAGGAAAAATAATTAGTTTAGATGCTTTAAATATTGGAAAACTTTCTTGTTACTTAGGAGCAGGAAGAGAGAAAAAAGAAGATAGCATAAATCCAAGAGTTGGTTTTGTATTTACTAAAAAGGTAGGTTCATTAGTTACAGAAGGAGAAGTTCTAGGATATATACATGCAGATGATGAACAAAAAGCAAATGAGATATTAAAGCAAGAAATATTTGTAATCGAATAAATGGAAAAAAATGTAAAAATATCTTGATAAATGTTAATGGATGATATATAATAATGAAGCCACTTCTATAGAGGTAAAACTTTATGAAGGGAGGTGAATATATATGTCAGGATACATGTTGGTATGGATTTTACTTCTTAAAATCGAAAGATTAGAAGAAGAAATAAAGAAATACCAAGAAGACAGCAACAAAAATTGATACATATCAATTCAGGACAGTTCTTCACCTGTCCTGTTTTTACAAAAAAAGATATGTGTCTTCACGCACATATCTAGTGAGTATAATGTCAGGATACATATTTACTCAAGCTAATAATATTATAACATCATATTTATTCAATGTCAATATTTGGATAAAACTTTTTGATTAATTTTTTTATATCTATGGTAAATAATTAAAAAAAATTGAGGAATTTGAAAAATGGAAGAAAAGATAAATAATCTGATAGTAGTAAAAAGAGATGGAAAGAAAGTCTCATTTGATGGAACAAAAATTGCTATCGCAATAAAAAAAGGATTTGACAGTATTGAAGAAAAATACAACGAAGATGATGTAAATAAAGTTTATAATAAAGTAATTGAGAAGATTCTACAGTTAGACAAAGATAGAATAAAGATAGAAAATATACAAGACCTAATAGAACAACAACTAAAAGAAAACGGATATGAAGATGTATGCAATTCTTTTTCAGAATATAGAGAAAAGAGAGCCCAGTCAAGAGAAATATTTTTTGAAGAAAAAAGAAAACATAAATTTTTAAAGGCTTTAGAAAAACTTGGACTTAACACAAAAGAATCAGCTGAAAATATTGAAAGTACAAAAAATGCAATACAAACTGTTGAAGCATATGGAACAACAGTATCAGAAGAATTTACAACATCATATTTAATGAAGAAAAAATTTTCTAATGAACATGAAAATGGAGATATATTTATAAATAACTTAGAATTTTACCCAATGGGAACGACTGAAAGCATGCAAATAAATATTGAAAAATTATTTGCAGATGGTTTCTCAACAGAAAATAGTTCAATGAGGGAACCACAGAGCATATTGTCTTATGCAATGCTTACAATTATAGCTCTTTCAGAAACACAAAAAGATCAAAGTGGAGAGCAAGGAATACCATCATTTGATTATTATATGTCGCCAGGAGTTTTAAGAACTTTTAAAAAAGAATTTAGACAAACTGTATATGACATATTAGAATATACTGATTATGATAAATTCATTGCTATAAACGGTATTGAAAGAGAGATAGACAAGCTTAATACTATTGATTTTAACATAGAGGAATTTTATAAGTTTACAAGAGATGCAGAAGAACTTAAGAGAATGTTTAGAATTGTATATTCAAAGGCATTGGAAAAAACTAATAAAATTGTTTATCAATCTATGGAGGCATTTATACATAATTTAAATAGTATATGTAACACAAAATTAACAACAATAAATCTTGGAACTGACACATCAGCAGAAGGAAGAATGATTATAAAAAATTTCCTACTAGCATTAGAAGATGGTGTTGGCGAGAATAAAGAAGCAATTTCTCCGATAGTTGTATTTAAAGTAAAAAGTGGAGTAAACTTTGAAGACAATACACCAAATCATGATTTATTAGAATTAGCTTGTAAGCTAGTCAAAGAAGATAGAAAAGTAACATTTTCAAATTTAGATGCACAATTTAATGCACAGTTTTATAAAGAGGGAGATTTTGATACAGAAGTAGCATATTTAAGAAATGGCTCAAGAGTAATTGACAATGTCATAGATAGTGATAAGCAGATTTCATCTGGAAGAGGAGTGCTTTCATCAACAACAATAAATCTTCCAAGAATAGCTTTAAAACATAAAGAAAATATTGAAGAATTTTTTGTTGAATTAGAAGCAAAAGCTGAATTAGTGAAAGACCAACTTTTAGAAAGATTAGAGATCCAGGGTAATAAAAAGGTTAATAACTTTCCTTTTATAATGAAGGAAAATCTATGGATAGATTCAGAAAAATTAAAGGAAGATGATAAAGTAAAAAAGATATTAAAACAAGGAAACTTAAAGATTTCATTTTTAGGCTTAAATGAATGTCTAATAGCTTTAGTAGGAAAGAATCAAGAAGAAAGTAAAAAAGCACAAGAACTAGGAATAAAAATTGTATCTAAGTTAAGAGAAAAAATAGATGATTTTTCTAAAAAGTATAATCTTACATTTACTTTAGCAGGAGAATATAATGAAGAAAATGCAAAAGAATTTATAGAACTTGATAGAGTGATATTTGGAAGAATTAAAAATATAACAGATAAAGAAAGCTATACACTATCATTTGAATTGCCAGAAGGAACTGATTGTGATAAAAAGGTAAAGGTTGAAGCACCATATCATGAATATACAGATGGCGGACACTTAACTGTTATTGAAACCAAGGATGTAGAAAATGCTATAAAAGAAATGCATAAGAACGAAATAGGATACTTGAAAGTAATCTATAAAGAAAATTAGTATTGAATAAACTTTGCAAAAAAGCAAAAAAATAAGTGCAGAGAACAAAACTTCTGCATTTATTTTTTATAATATGATAATTAAATTGGCATATACTTTTCAATTAAAATTTACAAGTTTATTTTAGAACCATCAAAACTACTTTTTAAATCTGAAAATTCTTTTGTGTTTAAAAATCTATTTATATTTTTTATATTTATTCCAGAATGAAAAGCTAAACTTTCAGCACTTTCTGGAAGATCATTGTTTTCAATATAACTTCTTAATAAATTTTTATCCATCTCATCTTTAGATTTGCAATTAGGACAAACTGAATCTTCTGATGAAAAGAAACAACCACAACGAGCACATTTGTTGAAATTCATTGTTTTCCTCCTACTTGATTACTATGTGGTAATATTATCATATAATGTCAAAAAATTAAAGATAAGGAAGAAAAATTTAACATAAATGTAATATTTCAAGTTTACTATTATACAAATATTCAAAATGGAGGCAGGCAAATTTATCAAAAAGTATTGCAATTTCTTTATTTATTTGATATAATAACAAGCGTTGAAAAATACACACACAGATAGAGTATAAAATTGATGCCTAAAAAGGTAGTTTTATATGTTGAAATTTGTGGAAGATTAAAAACAAAAAGGAGGAAGTAAAAATGGCAGTAGTTGCAATGAAACAATTACTAGAAGCAGGTGTTCATTTTGGACATCAAACAAGAAGATGGGATCCAAGAATGGCTGAATATATATTCCAAGCTAGAAATGGTATCCATATCATCGATTTACAAAAGACATCTAAAAAATTAGATGAAGCTTACGAATTTATGAGAGAACAAGCAGAAGAAGGAAAGAGAATTTTATTTGTAGGAACAAAGAAACAAGCTCAAGACTGCGTAAAAGAAGCAGCAGAGAAAAGTGGAATGTTCTATGTAAATGAAAGATGGTTAGGTGGAACTCTAACAAACTTCAAAACAATTAGAAAAAGAATTGACAGACTTACAGAATTAGAAACAATGGAACAAGATGGAACATTTGATGTTTTACCTAAAAAAGAAGTTGTATTATTAAGAAAAGAAATGGAAAAATTAAATAAGAACTTAGGTGGAATTAAAGAAATGACAGAGATTCCAGATGTTATATTCTTAGTTGATCCAAAGAAAGAGCATATTGCTGTTAAAGAAGCAAGAAAACTTAATATTCCAATTATAGGATTAGTTGATACAAACTGTGATCCTAATGATGTTGATTATGTTATTCCAGGAAATGACGATGCAATAAGAGCAGTTAAGTTAATAACAGATGTTATGGCTAATGCAATTATTGAAGGAAAACAAGGAGAAAGCTTAGATGGTGAAGAAGCTCAAGTTGTAGAAGAGCAAGATAATGAACCAGAAAGCATGGAAGAAGTAGTTGCATCAGAAGAAGATGCTAAAGAATAAATTAAGGAGGATAAAGATATGATTACTGCAGCTCAAGTTAAAGAGTTAAGAGAAAAAACAGGTGCAGGTATGATGGACTGCAAGAAAGTTTTAACTGAAACAGATGGAAATGAAGAAAAAGCTATTGAATTATTACGTGAAAGAGGAATAATGAAAGCAGCTAAGAAGTCTGATAGAATTGCAGCAGAAGGATTAGTAAATGCATATGTATCAGATGATAAAAAGGTTGGAGCATTAGTTGAAGTTAATGCAGAAACAGACTTTGTTGCTAAGAATACAGAATTCCAAGAGTTTGTAAAAAATGTTGTAAAACAAGTTGCACTAAATAATCCAAAAGATGTAGAGGAATTATTAGCACAAAAATCTTTAGAAGATGCAAATCTTACAGTTCAAGAAGTTCTAACAAACAAAATTGCTACAATTGGTGAGAACATGAACATTAGAAGATTTGTTAGATTTGAATCTGAAAATGGGATGATAGTAAGCTATATCCACGGAGAAGGAAAAATTGGTGTTCTAGTAGAATTAGAAGGTGCAGACGAAACAGTGGGAAAAGATGTTTGTATGCAAATAGCAGCAGCTAGACCAGAATTCTTAAGTGAAGCAGATGTGCCAGCTGATAGATTAGAAAAAGAAAAAGAAATTCTAAAAGCACAAGTTGTAAATGAAGGAAAACCAGAAGCTGTTGCAGAGAAAATAGTAGCAGGAAGATTAGGAAAATTCTATTCAGAAATATGCTTATTAAACCAAGAATTTGTTAAAGACCCAAGTAAAAAGGTTGGACAAATGGTTGAAGAAAAGAAAGGCAAAGTTGTTAAATTTGCAAGATTTGAAAAAGGAGAAGGCTTAGAAAAAAGAGAAGAAAACTTTGCAGAAGAAGTTGCAAAACAACTACAATAAAAATAAAATTTAAGAGAACAATGATTTAATCTTTGTTCTCTTTTCTTTTTTGCAAAAATTATTGAAAAATGTTATTATTTTTTGATATTATATAGATAATTAAATAAGTAAAAGGAAAATATTATAATGGACACAAATGAAAGTAATAATGAAGTAAGTGAGTTAATATTTATAAGACAAGGAAAAGTTTTCAGAAAGAAATTTCCATACAATATAAACCATAAAAATTCACCAGAAGAAGAAAAGCTAATAATGGAATCTTTAGGAATTTCTAAAGAAGAATGTGATAAATTAAGCATACCCGAGCGATATGCTGCTTTAACTGATAGTGGATGGACTATAATAAGAAAAACTAGTGATTCACAATACTTTAATCATATGTTTATTGGAAATCATATTACTCAAGCAGACTATGAAGCTGTAATGGGATTATTAAACTCAGAAGAAGAAAATATTAAAATTGATGCTAATAATATATACAGTAGAACAAACTTTAAATATGGAAGACAATATGAAGGAGTTGATTTAAATAATATTTCTTCAAAATATGTTGCAGATATCTTTATGAGAGATAAATTAGGGCAAACAACTGATTATGAAAAAGAGATGCTAGAACATTTTAGAACTTTTGATTTAGAAAGAATAATTACAAGAGCAGATTTTAAATATCCTCTAAATAACCGTGATTGTGGACTTATTGTAATTACACAAGATGAGTTCTTGACTAACCCTTGCTCGGGAATAGGTGCTCAACATAGTTCTGCAGTTTCAGACATACTTATGAATAAATATAATAAATTATATAAAAAAAATATAGATTATACTTTCCACGTTGGGACAGATATATTTGAAAGTGTAATGATTCAATGCTCTAATATGGGTGATTATGGAGAATTTTTGATATGGACACCATATAAATTAAATGAATTTCAATATGAAAGTTTATTAAAATTACAAGATACTCTTAAAGCAATTGGAGAAAGAACTGGAAAAACTATAAGTGTAAATTATACTTTTACTAATGAGAGACAAGAAAAAGATGAAAGAGAGGACACTCCAGATGCATATAAAGAATACCTTATAGCAAATCATGACTCTATCGTGGATAACTCATTGCGACCAACTCCTGAAAAATCAAGTATGCCAGAATACAGAATGATTACAGAGCAGGAAGTATGTGGTTGCATGGGAATAGAAATTCCAAAAACAAAAAGAATCGCAGAAAGGGTAAAAAATGAGTTATTTGAAAAAGCAAGAAAAGGATTAAATTTGCTTTCAAGCGATACAAGAAATTTGTTCAGAAGAAAAGATAAAGAAAGACAAGATAGATAATTTTTAGGAGAAAATTATGAGTGATTATAGTATTGCAATGCAAGAAAGTTACAAGATTATAAAAAAAATGGGAAATGAGTATTTTTCAATAATTCCATCAGAAGTAAGAAAAAAGATAGAAGAAATTAGAAACAAAGATTATAAATTTGAATATGATGAAAACAAAACCTTAGAAGAGCAAAATATACAAAAAGAAACTTTTGAAATACTTTCATATTTAAATCTTATGTATTGGTGTGAGCCAGAGGAAAAAGAATCACTTTTAAAAATATACAAAGAAAACTTCAAAAAAGAAGAAGAACAAAAAAGATTAAAGTATAATCCGGATAAAATATTTGAAAATAATAATATTCAAATAAATACACAAGAAACAGCACTTGTTAAACAGGATGAACATCAAAGTTTTTGGAAGAAAATTATAGATAAAATAAAAAGTCTATTTATAGGTAAAACTTAAAAATATTAAAGTTAATAAAATAATGTAACTTGATACTTGAAAAAGTTTCCATGTTAATATATAATAAAAAAAACTATACTTTTTAGAGAAAGGATATATATTTATCAAATAAACAGATGAAAAGTGAAGAAACAAATGTAAAAAATAAATCATACAAAATTGATATATATATAACTAAAAGGGGTCAATTGTTTAAAACAACTGACTCAGTTGTTGATGTTCCAAAACAAACTCTAAAAAAATCTGAAAAAGAAATAAAGTTAATACAAAATAATTTTGGGATTTCTTTGCAAGATGCAAAATCAAGAAAAGTGGAAAGAGCTTATGAATTGTTATCTGATAATGGATATATAGTTGTAAGAGTTGATAGAATTGAAGGAACATGTTCTCTATTTATTAGTGAAAAAGTAAATGATGAAGATAGAAAAAGAACACTTGAAATCATAGAAGAAGTTGAAAAAGAAGGCGCATTAAAAAAGTATAGAGTATTTAATAGAGTAGATGTATTTTATGGCAAAGAATATGAAATGCAAGAAGCAGAAAATTTTCAAGATTTTAAATTAATGACAGATATATTTTATAGAGACAAAATTGGAACACTTACGAGTGAAGAACATGAAATGATTAAAAGGTATAGGGAATTTGATGTTGATAGAATATTGACAGAAGATGATAGCAGTAATTTAATCAATAATCAAAATTCAGGAGTAGTAATAATTACACCAGATAAATTTATAGGAAGTACACTTAAGACAAGATTACATATGAATCAAATTATATCTGTAATAAGAAATAGATATTATGAAGCGTATAAAAAAAATGGAACAATTCATTTAAAACAATCACCTGAAGAAACTCCAGATGAATTTCAAACAATAATGGCAGAAATTCTTAGAATAGGAAGCATGCCAATGATATTAATATGGATTCCAAAAAATATAAATGACTTTCAATATCAGCATTTAAGAAATTTTGCTTATCTAGTAAAAGCTATAAAAGATCAAAAAGGCGTTGATACACAATTTATGTTTGAACACAAAATACCGCATAATATGGAAAGAAGTTATTCTTCAGAAGAATTCATAGAATGGATTGAAAAATATAATGATAAGTTTGTAGATAATGGTATAGTGGGACCAAAAAAGACAACGCCACCTAGGTGGAAGATAGGAGATATTGAATTAGGAGCATTTTTTAATCTAAACAAAGGTGATAAACAAACTATTGGAAATCGAGTTAGAAATGAACTTCAAGATTATGCTTTAAATGGAAAGGTAATTGTTGATGGTAATGTTCAAAATGGAATATTAAGACAGATTATTGGAATAGGAAATAAAACAAAATCTAAAATAAAAAGTAAGGGAGAAGTGAAAATACTTAAAGAAGACACTACAAAAGAAGAAGATACTGAAGGACTTGATTTTTAAAACGAAGGAGAAGTCTTATGGCAGATAGTTATGGTAATGTTTTAACGGAAACATACGAAATAATAACTAATATGGGAAATGAATATATAAATAAGATACCAAAAAATATATGGAAAATCATTAAAGAAAACAGAAATAAAGATTATAATTTTTCATATGATGCAAGCAAGAAATTAGCAAAACAAAGTGTACGAAAAGCCACAATAAATTTGTTATCTTATATAAATCTAAATTATTGGTGTAATAATGAAGAAAGAAAAGAATTAAAAGAAATATATAAAAGAAATGAACAGAAGTTAGAGGCTAAAAAGAGATTGAAATACGATTCTGACAATATTTTGAAAATAATGCAAACAGATCAAATAAAAATTTCTAAAAATAAAATAAAATATATTCCATATAGTGAAGTTAGAAAAGATGAAAATATAATAAGTGATGTAGAAGATAAAAATAGCATAGAATATTTACTAGAAAATAAGAAGATAGCTCAAGAAAGGTCTGCAAGTCAAGCTATGACTGTAGTTAAGGAAGAAAGCTTATTAAAAAAACTAATTAGCAAAATAAAAAAATTTTTTTCAAAAAAAGTTTGAAACATTACTAAAATAGGGGTTGACACAATTACAAAATTATGATAAAATAATCTAGCGTATGTGTAGTTATCACATACGCTAGAAAAGATTTTACGCTGGAGGTGTATAAAATGGCAACAAAAGGAGCAAGAGAACATATAACTTTAGAGTGCACAGAATGTCACAATAGAAACTATGTTACAGATAAAAATAAGAAAAATAATTCAGAAAGATTAGAATTAAAGAAATATTGTAAATTCTGCAAAAAAACAACAGCACATAAAGAAACAAAATAGTTCTTGTATTTAAATGGGAGGAATAAAAATGGCTAAGAAGAAGAAAAAGAAAGTTAACACTAATAAAAAAGCAGTGAAAACTACAACACCCGTAGAAGAAATAAAAAGTGAAGAAATACAAGAAGAAGTAACTGAAAAAGAAGAGGTTACTTTAAAAGAAGATAAAAAAGCAGAAAAGTTAAGTAAAAAAGAAGCTAAAGCAGCAAAAAAGGCTGAAAAAAAGGATAATAAAAATAAGAAACACTGGTTTAAAGATTTTAAAGCAGAACTTAAAAAAGTTATCTGGCCTAACAAAAAAGAACTTGCTACAAACACAACAGTAGTTATAGTAGTAGTTATAGTAGTTGCTTTAATAGTATTTGTACTTGATTTAATTTTTGAAGGATTAACTTCATTTGAAGTTAAACAACTTGAAAAAATACAAAATAGTACACAAACTGTTAACGAAACTGTTGTAGACAATTCAGTAAGTAATGAAGTTTCAAATGAAATAACAGATGAAGGCGTACAAATAAATGAAACAAACACTGCAGAATAGAATATAAAAAATAAGGAGGCTAAGTATGTCTCAAAAAGATTATGATTTAGAGCCAAGATGGTATGTGGTTCATACATATTCAGGATATGAAAACAAGGTTAAAACTGACCTAGAAAAAACAATTAAAAACAGAGAATTACAGGAATTTTTCTTTGATATAATTGTTCCAATGGAAGAGCAAATAGAAATAAAAGATGGAGAAAGAAAAACTAACCTAAAAAAAGTATTCCCAGGATATGTTTTGATAAAAATGATTGTTACAGAAGAAACTTGGTATATTGTCAGAAATACTAGAGGTGTAACAGGATTTGTTGGTTCAGGAACTGACCCAATACCACTTACTGATTATGAAATTAGAAAAATGGGATTTGATACACAATCAGTTAATGTTAATTATGAAGTAAATGATAACATTAGAGTAATCAATGGACCATTTACAGACTTTACTGGAACAGTTACTGAGATAAATAAAGATAAACGTAAAGTAAAAGTTCTAGTATCAATGTTTGGTAGGGAAACCCCTGTCGAATTAGACTTTTCAGAAGTTGAAAAGGTTAATTAGTTAAATCGAGTTAGTACAAAACTAATTCTTTTTATAAATTATTTTTAATATACACAAACCAAAGGAGGTGCAGAAAATGGCAGACAAGAAAGAAGAAGCAAAAGAGATTATCATCAAATTGCAAATTGAAGCAGGAAAAGCTACACCAGCTCCACCAGTTGGACCAGCATTAGGAGGTAGCGGAGTTAACATTATGGACTTCGTAAAGCAATTTAATGATAGAACAGCAAAGCAAGCAGGATTAATAATTCCAGTTGTAATTACTGTTCATCCAGACAAATCATTTGACTTTATAACAAAGGAACCACCAATGGCAGTACTTATTAAGAAATCTGCTAAGATTCAAAAAGGTTCAGGAAAGCCAAATAAAGAAAAAGTTGCTAATCTTACAAAAGCACAAGTTGAAGAAATAGCAAAACAAAAAATGCCAGACTTAAATGCTGCTTCACTAGAAGCTGCAATGAGCATGGTTGCTGGAACAGCTCGTTCAATGGGCGTTACAGTAGAAAAATAATAATAAATTGGGAGAAGCATAGCTTCGATTGTACCAAAGGAGGTAGAAATGAAAAGAGGAAAAAGATACCAAGAAAGTGCAAAATTGGTAGATTCTAAGAAATTATACTCTGCAAGTGAAGCATTAAGTATAATTGAAAAAATGCCTAAAACTAAGTTTGACCAAACTGTTGAACTACATGTTAAATTAGGAGTAGATTCTAAGCATGCAGACCAACAAGTTAGAGGTACAGTAGTACTTCCAAATGGAACAGGTAAAACATTAAAAGTTTTAGTATTTGCAAAAGGACCAAAAGCTGATGAAGCAAAATCTGCAGGAGCAGACTTTGTAGGAGCTGAAGAACTAATTCCTAAAATAGAAAAGGAAAATTGGTTTGATTATGATGTAGTTATAGCAACACCAGATATGATGGGAGTTGTAGGAAGATTAGGAAAGGTATTAGGACCAAAAGGATTAATGCCTAACCCAAAATCAGGAACAGTAACAATGGATGTTACTAAAGCAATCTCAGAAGTTAAATCTGGAAAAGTTGAATATAGACTAGATAAAAGCAACATTATTCACTTAGGATTTGGAAAAGTATCATTTGGTGCTAAAAAATTACAAGAAAACTACGATGCAATAATGAATGCAATTATCAAAGCAAAACCAGCTGCAGCAAAAGGTCAATATTTAAAGAGTGTATCAATAGCAACAACAATGGGACCTGGTTTGTATATAGATCAAAAATAATTTATGATAAATAGCCAAAGACAGTAGGCATAAAGGAAGTCCTACCGAGGTTAAATAGGAGAATAAACGAAAAGTTTAATCTATTTAGCCTTAGGCTATGCAGATTAAACTTTTTTAATTGCCTATGTAGTGGCTTGAAAATAGACATTAACTCAGTAAGATATAAACAAAAAAGGTTACAAAATTAAATTGTTATTAAATTTACAAAATAGAAAAAAGTTTAGGGAGGTGAAAAAGAAAAATGGCAAACAAAGAAAACATAGCTAAAAAAGAAACAGAAGTAAAAGAATTAGCAGAACACTTAAAATCAACAAGTTTAGTACTTTTAGTTGATTACAGAGGAACAACAGTTGATGAAGATACAAAAGTAAGAAAATCTCTAAGAGAAGCTAATGCATATTGCAAAATAACAAAGAACAACATAATGAAAAGAGCATTAGATTTAAACGGAGAATCTGGTCTAGATGACTTATTAGAAGGACCAACAGCATTAGTATCTTCAACAGAAGATTACTTAGCACCATTAAAAGTAGTTTACAAGTTCTCTAAAGAACATGAAAATTACAAAATTAAAGGTGGAATGATTGACGGAAAAGTTATGAGTGTTGAAGAATTAATTACACTTGCAAAACTTCCATCAAGAGAAGAACTTCTATCAAAACTTGCTGGTTCATTGTTACAAACAATTTCAAAAGTTGCAGTTGCAATTGACCAAGTAAGAGTTAAGAAAGAAGCTGAAAGCGGAGCAGAAGCTCCAGCAAATGCTTAAAATTAAGCAAAATAAAAATTAAAAAATATAATTGTAAACAGCCATGTTTGCAATAAATAAAGGAGGAATTTAAAATGGCAAAAGTTGATGATATATTAGAATCAATAGACAGCTTAACAGTAGTTGAATTAGCTGATTTAGTAAAGAAAATCGAAGAAAAATATGGAGTATCTGCAGCAGCAGTTGCAGCACCAGTAGCTGGTGGAGCAGCAGCAGGAGCAGCTGAAGAAAAATCAAACTTCAATGTAGTATTAAAGGAAGCAGGAGCACAAAAAATCCAAGTAATTAAAGTTGTTAGAGATGCAACAGGATTAGGCTTAAAAGAAGCTAAGGACTTAGTTGATGGAGCTCCAAAAACAGTTAAAGAAAACGTTCCAACAGCTGACGCTGAAGAATTAAAGAAGAAATTAGAAGAAGCAGGAGCAACTGTTGAATTACAATAATTAGCAAAAAAATAATATTCTAGCATATTAAGCTATATGTTTAGTATGCTAGATTTTTTATGCTCTATTATTGACAAAATGCAATATATACAAGTATAATTTAGTAAAACAAAAATACAATTAAACAATAAAGGAAAGGGGTTATGATATACATAATAATAGTATATCATAATATAAAACTATGAAAATATTATTAGATGCAATGGGTGGAGATAATGCACCAGATGCTACAATTAGGGGAGCCGTAAGTGCAATAGATGAAGTAGAATCTGAAGTTGTACTTATAGGCCAAGAAGCAGTTATAAATACAAAAGTAAGAGAATTTTATGGAAAAAGTCTAAAGGAAATATCTCCAAGATTATCTATTTATAATGCAAAAGAAATAATTGAAATGGAAGATACACCAACAGTTGCAATAAAAAACAAAAAAGACTCATCAATGGTTGTAGGATTTAACTTACTAAAGCAAGGAGAAGGAGATGTTTTTATATCTGCTGGTAATTCTGGAGCACTCCTTACGGGAGCAACACTTTTAGTTGGTAGAATTAAAGGTATAGACAGACCTGCATTAGCTGGCATACTTCCTGCATATCATGGAAAACTAGTTCTTATGGATTGTGGAGCAAATACAAACTGTAAGCCAATAAATTTACTACAATTTGCTCAAATGGCTAGTATATATATGAATAATACTTTAGGAAAAAAGAAACCTAAAATAGGACTATTAAACATTGGCACAGAAGAAACAAAAGGAAATGAGTTAGTTAGAAACTCATATCAACTATTAAAAAAATATTCTAAAGACTTAAACATAAACTTTATAGGAAATGTTGAAGGAAGAGACGCATTTTTAGGTGAAGTTGATGTAATTGTAGCAGATGGATTTACAGGAAACGTATTCTTAAAATCTGTAGAAGGCTTGGGAAAATTCGTAAAAAAATCATTAAAAGAAAGTTTAATGCATAATATATGGAGTAAGTTAGGAAGTGTTCCTGCACTTCCATCAATAAAAAGATTTTCTAAAATGGTTGATTATAAAGAATATGGAGGAGCACTATTTTTAGGAGTACAAAAGCCAGTTGTAAAAGCTCATGGAAGTAGTGATGAAAAACTATTTAAATATACAATTAAACAAGCAGAACAATTTGTAAAAAATAAGGCTGTTGACCACTTGACCGAGATATATGAATCAGAAATAAACAAAGAAAAAATGCAAGAAATAAAGGATTTCATACAAAAATTGGAAAGTAAATAAATATTTTTTATAAAAAACTTGACAATTAAATTTCATTGTAATATTGTATGAATATGTAAAAAATATTGAAATAAAATTTGAGGGGAGGTGACTACATAATGAGTGCAGAAGAAATTTTTGAGAAAGTAAAGAAAATTATTGTTGAACAATTAGGCGCTAGCGAATCTTCAATAACAACAGAAGCATCATTTATAGATGATTTAGGAGCAGATTCACTTGATATAGTTGAACTAATAATGGCACTAGAGGAAGAATTTGATATAGAGATTCCTGATAGTGATGCAGAAAAAGTTGCAACTGTAGGAGATGTTGTTGATTATATAAAAGAGCATGTTGCTTAATAAAAATTGAATACAACAAAAGAAAAGAAGGAAGAAAACCTTCTTTTTTTATGTCATCTAATGTAGTTTTTTTCTTATGCTAGAAATATTGAAAATTGACCTAAAATGTAGTATAATTTCTTTGAAAAAAGAGAACTATTTATGATATGAGATTTTTAGCAAAACGAGAAAGGAATGGCATAATATGAATTTGGAAGAAAACATTAAATATACATTTAAAAATAAAAAGCTTTTAGAAGAAGCTTTAACACACAAATCTTATGCAAACGAAAATGGAGTTAAAAGCAATGAAAAGCTTGAATTCCTAGGAGATAGCATATTAGAATTTATCTCTAGTAAATATTTGTATAGTAAATTTCCAAAATTAAATGAAGGAGAACTAACAAAATTAAGAGCTACTGTAGTTTGCGAAGAGAGCCTATATGAAGTTGCGAAAAAGCATAATATATCAGAATATATAAAAGTAGGACATAGTGAAAATTTAAATGGTGGTAGAGAAAAGCCAGCAATTTTAGCAGATAGTATAGAGGCAATTATTGCAGCAATATATTTTGATGGAGGATTAGATAAAGCAGAAGAATTTATTATAAATAATCTAGAAGAAGCAATAGACATTGCAAGTAGAAATGTTGGACAAAAAGATTATAAAACTGTATTACAAGAAGAATTACAGAAAAATGGAGATATTAATTTAGAATATAAAATAATTGCAGAAACAGGACCAGATCATGATAAAACATTTACAGCAGAAGTAGTTCTTGAGGGAGATGCTTTAGCACAAGGAGTTGGAAAAAGTAAAAAGTTAGCTGAAATGCAAGCAGCAAAAAAGGCATTAGAGATTATCAATAAAAAGAATTAAACAAATTATTAAGATAAATTCAAATAATTATAAAGTTGTAAGTTTGAAAGGAAGTCTAAATGAAGAAAGAATATATAATACCAATTTTTGTACCAAACTTAGGGTGTCCAAATGATTGCACATTTTGTAACCAAAAAAAAATAAGCGGTAAGCAGACTAATGTTACAGCAAAAGATGTAGAAAAAACAATAGAGTATTATTTAAAGAATTTTAGAGATAACAGCAAATATGTACAAGTTGCTTTTTTTGGAGGAAGTTTTACAGGAATAGATGTAGAGGTACAAAAAGAACTACTTGAAGCTGCAAATAAGTACATAAAAGCTGGTAGAGTTGGAAGTATAAGAATTTCAACTAGACCTGATTACATAAATAAAGATATTTTAAAAATGTTAAAAAAATATCATGTAACAACTATTGAGCTAGGAGTTCAATCTTCAAATGACTACATATTAAATAAAAGTAAGCGAAATCATACCTTCCAAGATGTAATTAATGCATCTAAACTAATAAGACGTTATAGATTTACTTTAGGACATCAAATGATGATAGGAATGCCAGAAAGTACAGAGCATGATGAAATAAATACAGCAAAAGACTTAATAAAGCTAAAACCTAAAATGATTAGAATATATCCAGTGTTGGTAATTAAAGGAACACAATTAGAAAAAGAATATAAAGAAGGAGAATATAAACCTTTAACATTGGAACAAGCAGTTGAAAGAGCTAAAATTGTTTCTTATATGTTTAGAAAAAAGAATATAAACATAATACGTATAGGATTGCAAAATACAGAAGAAATTACAGATCCAAAACAGGATAAGAGTGAAGTTGTAGCAGGACCATATCATCCAGCTTTTAGACAACTCGTAGAAGCGGGAATGTGGTATGATAGTATTGCAGAAAAGATAAAGAAAATTAACATGAAAGTTAAGACAGTAGAAATTAGAATTAACAATGAAGATGTTAATAATGTAGTTGGACATAGAAAAGAAAATATAAGAAAATTAAAAGAAAATTATGATGTTGATGTAATAGTTAAGCAAGATGAAAAACTTAAACCAGGAAAATTTGAGATTAATGTAATAGAAACTTTTTAAGCTTAAAACTTGCAAACTAATAAGTCTTAATAAAAAAGGAGAAATGTTAGTTTTTAAGACTAGCATAAGTTAGTAATAATGAAATTTGAAATAGATGCAGAAAACTTTGAACCAAAAGATGTATTTGAATGTGGACAATGTTTTAGATGGAATGGGGAAGAAAATGGAAGCTATACAGGAGTTTTCCACAATTATGTATTAAATGTGGAAAAGAAGAATGAAAAAATCATTTTTACAGGAAATTGTGATAGCTTTGATATAATAGAAAATTATTTTGACTTAAAAAGAGATTATAAATCAATAATAAAGAAATTAGAAGTTGTTGATGATAATTTAAGAAATAGCATTAGCTATGGAAAAGGTATTAGAATTTTAAATCAAGATTTATGGGAAACTTTAATTTCTTTTATTATATCAGCAAATAACAATATACCAAGAATAAAAGGAATAATAGAGAGAATATCCCAGGCTTATGGCAATAAAATAGAGTTCAATGGAAAAGAATATTATTCATTTCCAACTCCTAAACAATTATCAAAAGCAAGTGTAGAAGATTTAAGAAAACTTGGATTAGGATTTAGAGATGTAAGAGTATATGAAACAACTCATAAGATATCAAGTGGAGAAGTAAAGCTAGAAGAACTTTATAAAGTTTCTACTAATGAAGCAAGGGAAAGACTATTAGAATTATCAGGAGTTGGACCAAAGGTAGCTGATTGTATATTGTTATTTTCAGACTTAAAAAGATTTGATGTATTTCCAATAGATGTATGGGTAAGAAGAGTTATGAATGAGTTATACATACATAATCCTGATGAAAATAAAGTAAGCAAAAAAGAAATACAAAAAATAGCTGATGAAAAATTTGGAGCATTACAGGGAATAGCACAACAATATTTATTTTATTGGAAAAGAGAAGCATAAGGAGGACTGTTATGGAAATTATATATGGAGTATCTGGCACAGGGAAAAGTGAGTATATTTATGATGAGATAAAAAAATCAACTGCCAAGAAGATATATATAATTACGCCAGAGCAGTTTTCTTTTACTGCTGAAAAAAAGTTATTAGATAAATTAGAAAATGGTGCAACGCTAAATTGTGAAGTACTTTCATTTGAAAGAATGGCATATAGAGTAATAAATAAATGCTTTGAAACAATGCCAAAGAGTATAGGAAAATCAGGAAAAGCAGAAATTATATATGATGCAATTTCTAAAAACCAAAAGGAACTAAACTTCCTGGGAAAATCACAGGAAAATGTTGATACATTTCTTACACAAATTACTGAATTTAAGAAGCATAATATTACAGTAGATATGTTAAAAAAGCAAAAAGAAGATACAGAAGATGAATATTTAAAACTAAAATTAAATGATATGCTAGTTATGTATCAAGCATTAGAGGAGGCTATACAGGAGAAATTCCTAGATGAAAATGACTTACTTACAATACTTGCAGAAAATATAGAACAAAGTCACTTATTTGATGGAGCAGTATTTTATATAGATGAATTTGCTGGATTTACAAAGCAAGAATATTTAGTTATATCTAAACTAGAGAAAATAGCTGAAAAAATATATATAACAGTTTGTACAGATGAGTTAAAGGTCACAAAATCACCTGAAGTTGATATATTTTATGATAATAAACAAACAGTATCATCACTTTGCGAAATAGCTGATATTGATAAAGAAAAACAGATTAAACTTACTAAAAGATATAGATTCAAGAATGAGGAACTATCACATCTTGAGAAAAATTTATATGCAACTCCTTATGAAATTTACAATAATGAAGTTAAAAATATTAAGTTATATTTAGCAGAAAATAAATATGCAGAAATTGAATATGTAGCAGGAAATATTGTAAAGCTTGTTAGAGATGAGGGATACAGATATAAGGACATTGCAGTTATATGTAAGAATCTTGAGGAATATTCTAGTTTAGCAAAAGCTATTTTTTCTGAATATGAGATACCAGTTTTCATAGACTCAAAAAAGGATATTACTCAAAATTTACTTATTAAATACATACTTTCAATATTTGATATATTTACAAAAAATTGGAGTTATGAAGCGGTGTTTAACTACATAAAAACGGGATTTCCAAATATAGAAAATATTTATGACTTAGAAAATTATTGTTTAAGATGGGGTATAAAGGGTAAGAAGTGGTATGAAGAACCTTGGAATTATGACAAGACAGAAAATAATTTTAATGAAGAACAAGAAGAAATTATAAGACCATTACTAGAACTAAAAGATAGCTTAAAAGGAACTAAAACAGCAAAAAATATTAGTATAAAAATATTTGAATTTATTGAAAAAAATATTCAAAGAGAAAAACTAACAGATGAAATGCTAAATGCTCTAGAAGTTGTGTATGAAGTACTAGAAGAAATTACAGATATTTTTGGAGATAAAAATATTACTTTTGATCATTACTCACAGTTATTAAAAATAGGAATATCATCAAAAGAGTTAGGACAAATACCTGAAACTCAAGATAAAGTAACAGTTGGTGATGTAAATAGAAGTAGAACACACAAAGTTAAGGCGGTATTTATTATTGGAGTGAATGATGGAGTATTTCCAAGTGTAATGACATCAGAAGGCTTTTTCAATGATAAGGATAGAGAGAATTTAAAAGAAAAGGGTTTTGAACTTGCTAAAGGTTCTAGAGAAAAAATGTATGAGGAGAATTTTAATATATATAAAGCATTCTCAACAGCCGAAGAAAAATTGTTTATATCTTATACATCAAGTGATGTAGAAGGAAATGCATTAAGAAAGTCATTAATTATATCTAAATTAAAGAGAATATTTCCACAACTAAACAAAGAAACACAAAATGAAGATGAAATATTAACCCAAAATATTACTTTTTCTAAACTTTTAAATAATATAGACAATGATAATTGGAATGAAGTATTTGAGTGGTATAAAGAAAAATATCCAGAAAGACTAAATTCATCTATGCAAGGGCTTTTATATTCTAATATTCCAGAAAAACTTGATAAAGAAGCAGTTAAAAAATTATATGGTGATAATTTAAGAACCAGTGTTTCTCGAATGGAATCATACAGAGCATGTCCATTTTCTTATTTCTTAAAATATGGATTAAATTTGTCAGATAAAGAAAAATTGGACATCAAACCAGTAGATACAGGCTCTTTTATGCATAATGTTATTGATGAGGTTTTTAAAAGAACAGAAGACATTAAAAATCTTACAGATGAAGAATTAAAAAAATTAGTAGAAGATATTATAGATGAAGAATTGCAAAATGGTGGAAAGTTTGTACTTACAGCTAAATACAGAATTCTAGTTCAAAGATTGAAAAGAGTAATTTATCTATCGATGAAATATATTTTGCAAAGTTTAAGAAACAGTAAATTTGATGTATTGGGAACAGAAGTAAACTTTGGAAAAGAAGGAACTCCTCCTATTGAAGTAAAACTTGATGATGGAAGAAACGTTTTAATAGAAGGAAAAATTGATAGAGTAGATATTGCCGAGATGCCAGACGGCAAATACATAAGAATAATAGACTATAAATCTTCAAGCAAAGACATAAATCTCAATAAAGTTATAGCTGGGCTAGAATTGCAACTTATAACTTATGTTGATGCAATTTGTAAGGATAACAAGGATGCCAAACCAGCAGGAGCATTGTATTTTACTTTATTAGAACCTAAAATGTTAGGAGACACGCGAAAATTAGACAAAGAAGAAATTGAAAAAATAATTAAAGAAAATTACAAAATGAGCGGATTAGTTTTAGCAGATGTTGATGTAGTTAAAGCAATGGATACAAATTTATTGCCAGATTCTAAATCAGATGTTGTTCCTGTTAAATTAGATAAAAAAGGAAATATAAATTATAAAGATTCCGACACAGTAACAAGAGAAGAATTTGAAAGTTTGCAAAAATATACAATAAAAATAATAAAACAAATATCTAAAGAAATCCTAGACGGAAATATTGAATTAAAACCATATTATGATATGAGCTTAAAAAAGACTCCTTGTAAAAATTGTGTATACAAGTCTATATGTGAATTTAATCCTAAATTCAATGGAAATGACTATAAATTTATAAAATCAAGACCAAAGCAAGAAGCTTTAGATGAAATAATGAACCTGAAATAGTTAATTTTTCAGCCTTACTTCCAAAACGCAAAAATATACTTATTTTAATAAATAAAGTAAGTTAAAAGAAAGGATAAATTAAATGAAATTAGTAGTGCAAAGAGTAACCAAAGCAAGTGTTACAGTTGATAACAAAGTAGTTGGTAAAATAGATAAAGGTTTAATGGTTTTATTTGGAGTAGGAGAAAATGATACTAAAAAAGAAGCGGACTACCTAGCAAATAAATTAGTAAACTTAAGAATATTTGAAGATGAAAATGATAAAATGAACTTATCTGTTCAAGATGTAAGAGGAAAGCTCTTAATTGTATCACAATTTACTCTTTATGGAGACACAAGTAGTGGAAATAGACCATCATTTATTACTGCAGCAAAGCCAGAAATAGCAGATGAATTATATGAATATTTCTGTAATAAGTGTAAAGAAAAAGTTCCAGTTGAAAAAGGAATGTTTAGACATCACATGGATGTAGAACTTATAAATGACGGGCCAGTAACAATTATTATGGAAAGATAAAAAAATAATCGTTGATACGAAATATTTGATTTTGTATCAACGATTTATCTTTAAAATTTTAATTCTTTTATATTTAATATATCTATTCCATATATTTGTTTGTAGATATCATCACAATTTAGTGCAGTAACTTTTGACTTAGCTAGATTTAATAGTTCAAGAGTATCAAAAACTTCTTTTTCAGAGTTTCCTTCTATTTCCAAATAAGTTGGTATCATAGGCCAAGTATCTATATCTATTTCGACGCCTTTTAAAACATATTGGATTCTGTTATTTTCTTGATAATTTCTACTAAAGAATCCTATTTTTTCTAAAAATTCATTTGTTTTATTAAAATCACTAACATCAATTTCTACTTCCTTAGTTCCATCTACTGTATTACTTACTATATCTTTATATGTAAGAGTTGTTTTAGTACCATTAGTTCTTAATCTAATCCATTTTCCTTCTTCTTTAGGTTTTAAATCATATACTAATCTTTTTTGATCATATTCACCTTTTTTAACAGCTCCTAGGCTTTCCAATTTATTAATTATTTCATCCTTATTTATTTCTAAAACTCTAATTTCGTACTCAGTTTTCATATAAAACTCCTTTGAAATTTTTTATTCTATATTTAATATAGTAACTTTAATATTTTTTTCATTAACAGAATAATTTCCCACAAATCCTATTTTCTTTCCCAATATACATGAACCTAATGGAGAATTGATAGAAATTGTATTTTCATCTAATTTACCAGAAACATCACCAGAAAGAGTAAGATGTAACTCTTCACAATCATCATTGGAATAATTAAGTTTTACATGTACTTTTGAATTAACCTTAACAGTATCATTATCTTTTGAGGATTGTTCATCTTCTATAATAGTAGCAGATGCAAGAGCTTGTTTCATTTGAGATATTGTATAGATTAAAGCTCGTTCTTGGATTTCAGTTTGTTCAAAGGCAAAATTATCATGCCAAACATTTCCTTCCCATACCGCAATTTTTCCTTTATAAATTCCAAGTTGTCGAAGTTCTTCTTCTTTTTTCTTTATTTCTTTTTGATAATTTTCATATCCTGATTTTGTAAGCATTAAACCCATTTAATAATCTCCTCAAACCCTTTTTATATAATTATAATAGCAACAAAAAATTAAAAAGTCAAATTGACATTTTAACCATTTAGTAGTATAATAATAAATAGTTGTTATCCGAAGAGGATAAAGAAGAGATTTTATTTAATATGTTTAAGAGATGAGAGAAAAGTGAATAATATTTAGTAAGAGAGAATGAGAGCTAAATATATATTTATTTAGGTAGTTTTTGGGAAAAACTATCTCTATTTAAACGTATGAAATTAGAGAGGAAGATTATAATGGAGGAAAAACAAAAGGATATATTTGCGTCTGCAAATATGAAAGAAAAAACTAACAAAAATATGAGAAAGGACAATACAAGAAGAAAAACAAGTTACAGAAGAAATTACAAAAAAACAAATTCAGTAAAAAGAGAAAAGTCAATTTTAGATTTTAATTTTAAGAAAAGTAATCTTAAAATAATAGCTTTAGGTGGACTTGATGAGATAGGAAAAAACATTACAGTATTTGAGTATGAAGATGAAATAATTTTAGTTGACTGCGGTTTAGAGTTCCCTGAAGATGATATGCTTGGAGTTGACTTAGTTATACCAGATGTAACTTATTTAGTAAAAAATAAGGAAAAAATAAAAGGATTATTTATTACTCACGGTCATGAGGACCATATTGGATCTATTCCTTATGTATTAAATCAAATTAATATGCCAATATATGCAACAAGACTTACAGCTAAACTTATAGAACATAAATTAGAAGAACATCATTTATTAAGCAGTACAAAAATGAACATCATAGAACAAGGTCAAATAGTAGATGTAGGAAAAATGAAAGTTGAGTTTATAAGAAGCTCACACAGTATTCCTGATTCAGTAATGTTTGCAATCCATACACCAGCTGGAACAGTAATTCACACAGGAGATTTTAAAATTGATTACACACCAATAGATGGTCAAATGATGGATTTAGGAAGATTAGCAGAGCTTGGCAGGCAAGGAGTTTTAGCATTACTTTCAGATAGTACAAATGCTGAAAGAAAAGGATTTACTATGTCAGAAAAATCAGTAGGTCCAGTATTTGATAGATTATTTGAAGGTTGCAAAAAAAGAATAGTTGTTGCAACATTTGCTTCAAATGTTCATAGAGTACAACAAATTGTAAATTCAGCTGTTAAATATAATAGAAAAATTGCAGTTTCAGGAAGAAGTATGATGAATATGATTGACTCTGCAAGAGACTTAAATTATATTGATGCACCAGACAATTTATTTATTGATATTGATTTAATAAAAAATTATAGAGAAGATGAATTAGTAATAATCACAACTGGAAGTCAAGGCGAGACAATGTCAGCATTAACTCGTATGGCTAATGGAGAGCATAAAAAAGTTACTTTAACAGGAAATGATTTAGTAATAATATCTGCTAACCCAATTCCGGGAAATGAAAAAGCTGTTTCAAAAGTAATAGATAAATTATTAAAATTAGGAACAGAAGTTGTATATAGTGCTCTCGCTGATGTACACGTTTCAGGACACGCTTGTCAAGAAGAGCAAAAACTTATTATGGCATTAACTAAGCCAAAATATTTTATCCCAGTTCATGGAGAGTATAGACAGTTAATAGCACATAGAGATACAGCTATTGAAATGGGAATACCAAAAGAAAACATATTCATTTCTAATAATGGTAGAGAAATAGAGCTTAATGAAAATGAAGGAAAACTTGCTGGAACAGTACCATCAGGAAGAGTAATGGTAGATGGTCTTGGTGTTGGAGATGTTGGAAATGTGGTATTAAGAGACAGACAACATTTATCACAAGATGGACTAATTGTTATAGTAATGACTATGGATAAGGCTGGAGAGATAGTATCAGGTCCAGATGTAATATCAAGAGGATTCGTATATGTTAGAGAATCAGAAAATCTAATGGAACAAGTAAAGGGATTTATTAGAGATGAGATTAGAGAATTAGAATCAAACCATGTAACAGACTGGTCAACAATTAAATCTACATTAAAAGATGATGTAAGAGACTTTGTATTCGATAAAACAAAGAGAAACCCAATGATTTTACCAATTTTAATGGAATTGTAATAAAAAAATATTTATTTTATAATGGAATATAGTTATTTATGGATAGAAAGGCAGTTATCGCACCAGAGATGGTCTTTAAAGAGATGTATGGTACGCCGTCCTACTAAATACTATAATAATAAGAGAAACCTTTGAAAAGGCTTCTCTTAAATTTTATAATGTTAAAAATATGATGTTGTGAGTAGAAATAAATATAAGTAATTATATTATCTACTCTATTCTCATTATATGACAATAATATATTCACTACATTTATAATAAAATAATTTCTTTTGTATGTCAATATATAATAAAAAATTTTAAAGCTAATTTATATTTAATTCTTTTTTCAAAGCTTTTTGCAATAATTGTGAAAAATTTATATCATTTTTTTCAGCAATTGTATTTAACCATGTAGGAATGGATAAAGTTTTTTTAACAGAAATATTATTATATTTTTTTCTATATTCCAATAAATCAATTTCTATAATAGAAATAAACTGATTATTTTTTAATTTTATGTGATTATAAGGTATTGTAGGAGTTGGATAACTATCTAAATCTGATAAATACAAACCTAGAGCATCTTGAGCCATTAGATAGGCTTCATTAAGAGTTGAACCAAATGTTGAACAACCTTTTAAGTCAATAAAATCAACCATATAGGACTTATCATTTTCATCATAAGTAAATATAGCTGGATAATAAAAATTATTCATAAAATTCCTTTCTTATATTATATTTTCTTTAGTATATAATATATTCAAAAATTAGTAGAATGGGACTAAGGCCTTAGTCCCGTTCTTTTCAAAATGGTTGATACTAAACCTTTAGGCAATTCTTTATTGTGAATTGGTACTATTTCAATCTGGTTACCGTTTTCTCAATTTTAGGTGAGAACCAGATTGAGAAACTTTTATCCAACCATTTTTTTCTAGTAGCTTCACTAAGTCTTTAGAATACATATTTCTAACTCCTTTTCTAGTCCTTTTTTTGTACGTCTTTTCTTTAGTGCTTCAATAAGAAGCTACTGATTTGATATATTATTGTCTTTCGACATTATTATTATACTACGTAATAATACGTATGTCAATACTTTTTGCTTTTATTTTTAGTTTTTTTATTAGGAGTAAATTTAATATTTTAATCTAACTGTATTTTTATACAGTTTTATGTTAAAATGCTATAAGTTAATAAAAACAGACCTAGCATATTTATACTGAGTCTGTTTTTTTATTTAATTTTTAGAAAAGGATTTTCTCAATTCTATCTCAATATCCTCTGTGTCAACAGAATCTCTGTAATATCCGTTTGCACTGTACTGACAGAGTTCGAAAAATTCAAGAAACTCCATAGTTACGATATCAAAGGCAAAGATAAAGGAATATCTAAGACTACCATCTGGTCGAATCTCTCTCATTTCACAGCAGGTGTATTTTTCTATATCATAGTTTAGCATAGAATGATAACCAACCTCTTCAGCACTATCAAAAAGAGTAACTTCAAATGTTCTTCCGTTAATATTAAAACTATATGAATCAGTATTGAAAATCTCAGTATTATTGGCAGGTATTTTTGCGGATATGCATTTCCAGTGATTACCTTTCAATGTGAGTATTTTTCTAAAATAAAATTTTTTATCAGGGCGGTCAGTAGCGGATAATACTTCTGTAATTTTAAGTGGAGTCACATTAACAAGGTTTTTAAAAAGAATAAAAAATTCGCATGCAACTTTTTTTGTCCATTGTTTAGACATTTTAGAATGAGCAGATTTCATAGGTGTCAATCCTTTCTAATAAATTTTATATAAGATTTTCAAAGAACTATCCAAATGGATATAATATAAATTATACAATATTTTAGCAAAAAAAACAAGTTAAAATATTAAACCTAAGTTTATAAAATACTAGATTTTTATACAGTTTTATGTTAAAATATTATATGTTAATAATTAAACTTATACTAAATAAAAAATGTTAGGAGATAAAGTTATGGATTATAAAGATTTAGCAAACTTAATTTTTCCAGATGCTAAGCCTATTAGCTATTATGAAGAAAAATATAAACCAAGAGAATTAAAAGAAGGAGCAATAGTAACTAGATTTGCTCCAAG
>CANRBH010000002.1 GCA_947628825.1 uncultured Clostridia bacterium
GCAACTGATAGCAACTCAGGATTAGGAAAGATAATTTGGTATTATACAGTAGATAGTACAACAAAGAATGTAACAGATGAATATCAAAAAGCAGGAGCAACAGCAGGAGCAACAACACAACAAACAAAGACAAAGACAATATCAGGCTTAACAAATGGAAAAACATATAAGATGTATGCAGAAGTATATGATGTAGCAGGAAATAAGACAAGAACACCAGCAGGAACAGCAACAGTAGATAAAGCAACAACAGCAATGTCAGCAATAGGAACAATAACAGTAACACCAAGTACAACAAACTGGACAAATGGAAATGTAACATTCACAATAACAACGACAGCAGATACAGGCAAATACAAGTTACAATACTCAACAACAGGAAATAGTAACTGGGCAGACTATAATGCAAATGCAAAACCAAGTTTAAGTGCAAACGGAACAATGTTTGCAAGATTAGTAGAAATAGCGCAAACAGGAAACGTAAGTGGAAATACATCATCAACAATAAGTAAGATAGATAAGACAGCACCAACCGTAAATACAGCATTAACAGCAACAGGAAGTACAACATCAAGTGTATCGTTAAGCACCGCAGCAACTGATAGCAACTCAGGATTAGGAAAGATAATTTGGTATTATACAGTAGATAGTACAACAAAGAATGTAACAGACGAATATCAAAAAGCAGGAGCAACGGCGGGAGCAACAACACAACAGACAAAGACAAAAACAATCTCAGGCTTAACAAATGGAAAAACATATAAAATGTATGCAGAAGTATATGATGTAGCAGGAAATAAGACGAGAACCCCAGCAGGAACAGCAACAGTAGATAGAGCAACAACAGCAATGTCAGCAGTAGGAACAATAACAGTAACACCAAGTACAACAAATTGGACAAATGGAAATGTAACATTTACGATAACAACAACTGCAGATACAAGCAAATATAAGTTACAATACTCAACAACAGGAAATAGTAACTGGGCAGACTATAATGCAAATGCAAAACCAAGCTTAAGTGCAAATGGAACGATGTATGCAAGATTAATAGAAATAGCTCAAACCGGAAACGTAAGTGGAAATACATCATCAACAATAAGTAAGATAGATAAGACAGCACCAACCGTAAATACAGCATTAACAGCAACAGGAAGTACAACATCAAGTGTATCGTTAAGTACAGCAGCAACAGATACAGCATCAGGATTAGGAAAGATAATATGGTATTATACAGTAGATAGTACAACAAAGAATGTAACAGACGAATATCAAAAAGCAGGAGCAACGGCGGGAGCAACAACACAACAAACAAAGACAAAAACAATAACAGGCTTAACAAATGGCAAGACATATAAGATGTATGCAGAAGTATATGACGTAGCAGGAAATAAGACAAGAACACCAGCAGGAACAGCAACAGTAGATAAGGCAACAACAGCAATGTCAGCAGTAGGAACAATAACAGTAACGCCAAGTACAACAAATTGGACAAATGGAAATGTAACATTCACAATAACAACAACTGCAGATACAGGCAAATATAAGTTACAATACTCAACAACCGGAAATAGTAATTGGGCAGATTATAATGCAAATGCAAAACCAAGCTTAAGTGCAAATGGAACGATGTATGCAAGATTAGTAGAAATAGCGCAAACAGGAAACGTAAGTGGAAATACATCATCAACAATAAGTAAGATAGATAAGACAGCACCAACCGTAAATACAGCATTAACAGCAACAGGAAGTACAACATCAAGTGTATCGTTAAGCACCGCAGCAACTGATAGCAACTCAGGATTAGGAAAGATAATTTGGTATTATACAGTAGATAGTACAACAAAGAATGTAACAGATGAATATCAAAAAGCAGGAGCAACAGCGGGAGCAACAACACAACAAACAAAGACAAAAACAATCTCAGGATTAACAAATGGCAAGACATATAAAATGTATGCAGAGGTATATGATGTAGCAGGAAATAAAACAAGAACACCAGCAGGAAGTGGAACAGTAGATAAAGCAACAACAGCAATGTCAGCAATAGGAACAATAACAGTAACACCAAGCACAACTGGTTGGACAAATCAAGATGTAACATTCACAATAACAACGACAGCAGATACAACGAAGTATAAGCTACAATATGCAACATCTACAAGTGGACCATGGACAGACTTAGGAAGTGCAAAACCAAAATTAACAGCAAATGGAACAATGTATGCAAGATTAATAGAAATAGCACAAACCGGAAATGTAAGTTCAAATGCATCATCGACAATAAGTAAGATAGATAAGTTAGAACCAAATGTACCAACCTTCACATATACATTAAACAGTATTTATACTTCAAACACTTTAACAAGTAGTGTAACAATATCAGCATCAGCAACAGATCAAGAAGCAAAGAATAATTATGCAAAATCAAATATAGGACTATATTACTTTAGTACAGATAATGGACAAACATGGGTACCAGCTACAGGACAAGAGGGAAGTTCAAGAGCAATAAGTTTACAACCAGGAACATATACATTAAAAGTAAAAGTACAAGATAATGCAGGAAATCCAAAAGAAAGTGCAACGCAAAGCTTAACTATTGATAATTTTAAAGTTGGAGATATAATAAATTATGCACCAGTTACAGCAAGTTCAAGTTATTCTTTACCATCAAATAAAAGTGGATATGCACCAGCACAATATATTAATAGAGAAGCATATACTTGGAGAGTATTAAGTGTAAACAGCAATGGTACAATTGATATAATGGGAATACCAACATCAACAATGGCAAAAGTGTATTTTGGAGGAGCAATGGGATATAATAATGGAGTATTTTTATTGGATGAAATATGTAATACATTATATAGTAATACTACGTTAGGAGTAACAGCAAGAAGTATAGATTTAGATGATATTGAGCCTAAGATGAATGCTAAAGGTAAGGCTACCAGAGACGCAGTTATCGAGTCCGGATTTCAATATGGATCTATTGTAACACTTCCAGGTCAGGGAATCTACTATTATCCAATAATAGCACAATTTCAAAATACAGTGGGAGTTGCATATGATAATACACTAAATACTGTTGGAATAAGTGAAAGTCATAATGGTACTGGATTAGGAATAGACATGCCATTGATGAATTATGGCTTTGGATCTTCATACCATTATACAGCAAAAAATACACACTATTGGGCTCCGATGGGTACTGATAGCTATCTTGATTCAAGATATTATGATGTTATTCACTCTTATCCAAGTGGCGAAGTATATTGGGTTGCAACAAGAAGCTCAGGAGTAGGATATGGTCTTCGTGAGGTTTGGGGATCATATATGGCAGCAACATACTTATATGATACTGGAGGTAACTCATATACAGCTGCTTATAAAATAGCACCAATAGTTACTCTAAAATCTAATTTCAAATACACAAAACAAACTAATGGCACATGGAATGTTTCACATTAGAATGAATTATAGAACTGCATTTATAATGTAATTGAAATATCTAACAAATAAAAAGATATAAGTGGTAGCTATATCACTTGTATCTTTTTTTGAAGAAAAAATTTTTGTTGGTAACAATAGTGTAAAATAATTTCGGGAAAAATTAAAATAAAAAATGAGATACTCCCAAAGTTGTGTTAAAATGATTTTGGTAAAAGCAATTTTAACCAATGAAAGGAGTATCTCATGGATAATATTTTACACGATTTTAATGAAAATGTCATTAATTTAATAGCAGAATTTAAAAAAAATTCAATAATGGAAGGTGGATTAAATAATTTTACAGATAATTTAAACGATAAATTAATGAAATTAGGATATGATTTAACAAATTATAGAATTTGGAACAAAAGAACAAAGGCAATTTTTTAAACCAAATTCTAACTTTTTTTACCGTCTAATTTTATTTTTTAATACAATTTAATTATAGAATGTATAACGCTTTCATCTTCATTTTTTATAACAATAGTATAAGTGTCATTTTCTTTATATAAATATGATTTTATTGTATCACCATACTTCAACTCTTTCTTAAAAACAATTTCAACATTATTAAGTTCTGGACCATCAAAAACATCTTCAGGCAAAAGTTCATAAGCATAATTTAGATAATTAAGATTATGAACATGTTTATTTATATCTAAATCAAACCTTCTAATTTTATAACTATCACAGTTAATAGGCTCTTGTTCTGGCACAACTAATTTAGGCAAATCATCTATATTAAAAACAGATTCATCTCTAAAGCCATAATAAATCTCGTCTAGATTATCAGGAATTTTTGTAATTCTACTGGTAGAAATATCAATTATGCACCATTTAGAACTTGCTATTGCAAAAAGTTCACCAGCTTCATTGAACATTTGAAAATCTCTTAAAACATAAATTTTGCTTGTTCTAGTTCTGCCCCAAGTCTTAAGTATAATTTTTTCATCTGCTGAAGGTCTTTTAAAAACTTGTAATTTCCAGTTAAGTAAAACCCAAGCTTTGTTTTCCTTACTTAATTCATTAAATGAATAATGACAATATCCAGAATGTGTACCAGCTATTGTTTCCATTAAAGACAAAAAGCTTTTATTTGTTAAAACATTGTGAATTCCGGTTTGAGAAAATCCTGTTAAATAAGATTCTTCAAAGATACTATTTTCTAATTTCATTTTAATATTCCTTTCTAGTTTTAAGATTTAGAGATACTTTATTACTAAATACAAACTAAAGTATATCATATTTTCAAAAAAAGTGATATAATTTTGAAGAAAAATAAATATAACAGAACAAAAAAGAAGAAAAACAAAACTAAAATTAAAAAGGAAAATATATGTTAGAAAAATGTACAATCTGTCCTAGAAATTGTAAAGTTAATAGATTAGAAGGAAATGTAGGATTCTGCAAATGTAATGACAAAATAAAAATTGCATTAGTAAGTTCACATAAATTTGAAGAACCATGCATAAGTGGAAAAGAAGGCTCAGGAACAATATTTTTTAGTAATTGTAATTTAAGATGTATATATTGCCAAAACCATGAAATAAGTCAAGAAGGTGTTGGTAAAGAAGTAAGTATAGAAAGACTTTCAGAAATATTTTTAGAGCAACAAGCAAGACGTCTAAATAATATAAATTTAGTAACTCCGACAATGTATGTATATCAAATAATAGAAGCAATCAAAATTGCAAAATCTAAAGGCTTAAATATACCAATAATATATAATTCAAATGGATATGAAAATATTGAAACAATAAAAATGTTAGAAGGATATATAGATGTATATTTACCAGATTTAAAATATTATTCAAATGAATTAGCAGAAAAATATTCTCAAGCTCCAAATTATTTTGATGTAGCAACTAAAGCAATAAAAGAAATGTATAATCAAATTGGTAGCATCACTTTTTCAAAAAATGGGATGATACAAAAAGGAGTTATTATAAGGCATTTAATTTTACCAAATCACATACAAAACACAAAACATATACTAAAATGGATAAAAGATAATTTTAAAGATGATGTGTATGTAAGTGTTATGGCGCAGTATTTTCCAACATACAAAGCTAAAAAAGATAATCTGTTAAATAGAAAAATATCAAACAAAGAATATAAAGAAATAGAAAAATATATGTATTTAATTGGACTAGAAAATGGATATATGCAAGAATTAGGAAAACATGAAGAAGAATATGTGCCTGTATTCAACCTAAAAAATGTATAAAAACCAATAAAAAATACAATGTAATAAAATTGTAATACATATGAAATAAAAATGTAAAATAAAAAATAGTAAAAAAACTTGATAATTAAAAACAAATATTGTATATTAAATATATATGATTATACGAATAATACAAAGGAGGAACAAAATATGGAAGAAAATGAAGAAAAAGTATATTCTAAAGTTCCAGCTAAAGTTGATACTTGGACAAGTTTCAAAAAGGTTGCCCTTTATCCAGTAACAGTTGAATTAACACCTTATCAACATAAGGTTTTTAAAGAAGTAAGTGATTTTTGGAATCAAGAAGTATATCTTGAAAGTGGAGAAGTTCGCTTAAGACCAAGAGACTCAGCTGAAGAAGAACCAGAAATAAAAGCTGAATTATAAATAATTATATAAACTGTATTATTTACAAGTTTTATTTATGTTATAATAAAATAAAGAATGCTACTTTTTTAAAGTAGTATTTTTTTATAATTACTTGAAATGTAATAATTTTTGTAATAGAATAAGTTTGTCTAAATAAGGCAATAATTTTGATTAAGGAGGAATTTTATTATGTCAATAAAAATAGGAATTAATGGTTTTGGAAGAATAGGAAATTTAGCATTCCAAGCTGCTTTAGAAAAGGGAGATGTAGAGGTTGTTGCTATAAATGATCCATTTATAACAGCTGATTACATGGCCTACATGACTAAATATGATTCAATACATGGAAGATTTAAAGGCGAAGTAAAAGGAGAAGGAAATACATTAACTGTAAATGGAAAGGATGTAAAAGTATATAATGAAATGGATCCACATAATGTTCCATGGGGACAAGATGGAGTAGACTATGTATTAGAGTGTTCAGGAGTATTCACAACTATGGAAAAAGCACAAGCTCACTTAGATGCAGGAGCTAAAAAAGTTGTAATTAGTGCTCCTTCAAAAGATGCTCCAATGTTTGTTATGGGGGTAAATCAAGAAACATACGACCCATCAATGAACATTGTATCAAATGCATCTTGTACAACAAACTGTTTAGCACCTTTAGCAAAGGTTATAAGTGATAAATATGGTATAGTTGATGGTTTAATGACAACAGTTCACTCAACAACAGCTACTCAAAAAACTGTTGATGGAGCATCTAAAAAAGATTGGAGAGGTGGAAGAGCTGCAGCAGGAAACATAATACCATCATCAACAGGAGCTGCAAAAGCTGTAGGAAAAGTTATACCATCATTAAATGGAAAATTAACAGGAATGGCATTTAGAGTTCCAACATTGGATGTATCAGTTGTTGATTTAACTTGTAATTTAGCAACACCAACAACTTATGAAGATATCTGCAACACAATGAAAGAAGCTGCAGAAGGATCAATGAAAGGAATAATTGAATATGTTGATGATGATGTAGTATCATCAGATTTCATTAGTGATGAACATACTTCAATATTTGATGCTAAAGCTGGAATTCAATTAACAGACACATTTGTCAAATTAGTAGCATGGTATGATAATGAATGGGGATATGCTCATAAATTAGTTGATTTAGCTTGCTACATGGCAGAGAAAGATGGAAACAAATAAAAAATTAAACACTGGAAATAACTTACAAAAAAATAACTGGAAAATTTTGAAAAATTATTGACAATTATAAAATTATATGTTATTATTAAATTAGCTTTAAAAAGCGAAAATTAAGTCGAATGATGTCGCAATCATCTCTGTATAAGCTTTACTTATACTAAAAAACCAGGTAGTGTGCGAACTACCTGGTTTTTGACTATGTAGAAATCTACTAGTCTGGCTGATTGCCATTAGCATCTTTGGAGTTCGAAATTTCAGCAATAAGCATCAAAATTAATCTCCAAATTAAGTCGAATGAAGTCATTATTGTCACCTCCTTTTGCCTAGAAAGGCTTTTTTATTTTACAACATTTACCATAAATTGTCAACAAAATACATAAAATTTAAAATTATATAATATTATAGATGTAATTAAATTAACGTTATAAATTTTAGTAATCAATATGACTTTTACGTAAACAAAATGTAATCTAAATAATAAGAAAAAACTATTGAAAACAAATATATTTTGATATAAAATAATTATGATATATACGGAAATAGTATTTTCCAAAGAAAGGAGTTTTGTATAACTCGTTATACAAGAAAAGTTTATGAATAAAAAAACTGTAAAAGATCTAAATGTAAATGGAAAGAAAGTTTTAGTTAGATGTGACTTTAATGTTCCATTTGATGAAAACAAAAATATAACTGATAATACTAGAATAGTAGCAGCATTACCAACAATAAAATATTTATTAGAGAATAATGCAAAGGTAATATTATGCTCACATTTAGGAAGACCAAAGGGTGAATTTAATATGAAATACTCTCTAGAGCCTGTATCCGTAGAACTTTCTAAACAATTAGGAATGGAAGTAAAGCTTGCAAAAGATGTAGTAGGAGAAAGTGCAAAAGAATTAGCTGAAAATTTAAAAGAAGGCGAAGTAATGCTTTTAGAAAATGTTAGATTTGATTCAAGAGAAGAACAAAATGATGATAGTCTTAGCAAAGAATTTGCTAGCTTAGCAGAATTATATGTAAATGATGCATTTGGAGCTGCACATAGAGCACATTCTTCAACAGCAGGTGTTGCTAAGTATTTACCATCAGCTTGTGGATTTTTAATTGAAAAAGAATTAAGAGTATTAGGAGGAGCATTAGAAAATCCTCAAAGACCATTTGTTGCAATACTTGGAGGAAAGAAAGTATCTGATAAGATAGGCGTTATA
Source organism: uncultured Clostridia bacterium (assembly GCA_947628825.1). GTDB lineage: Bacteria > Bacillota > Clostridia > TANB77 > CAG-508 > CAG-793. The sequence goes on from CANRBH010000002.1 coordinate 8,506, forward strand.
GATAGTTTATTAGATAAAGTTGACACGCTTCTAATTGGTGGCGGAATGGCATATACATTCTTTAAAGCACAAGGATATGGTGTTGGAGATTCAATTTGTGAATTAGACAAATTAGATTTAGCAACAAGTCTTTTAGAAAAAGCAAAACAAAAAGGTGTAAAATTACTTTTACCAGTAGATAATAAAGTAGGAAAAGAATTTAGTGAAAATACAGAAAGCATGACAGTAAAATCTTCAGAAATACCAGATGGATGGCAAGGATTTGATATAGGTCCAGAAACAATAAAACTATATCAAGAAGAATTAAGACAAGCAAAAACAGTATTATGGAATGGACCAATTGGAGTATTTGAATTTGAGCAATTTGCAGTTGGAACAGTTGAAATTGCTAAAACTCTTGCAGAGTTAGATGATTGCACAACTATAATAGGAGGAGGAGACTCAGCTGCAGCAGTTGCAAAAGCAGGATTATCAGATAAAATGACACATATCTCAACTGGTGGAGGAGCTTCTTTAGAATTTATAGAAGGAAAAGTTTTACCAGGAATTGATTGCTTAGAAAACAAATAGAAAGGTAAGTAAATTATGAGAAGAACTATAATTGCAGGAAACTGGAAAATGAATATGCTACCAAATGAAGCTATTGAATATGTAAATACTCTAGCCCCACTTGTTAAAGATTCTAAAAATGAAGTTATAGTATGTGTTCCATATACAGATTTATTTTATACATTGCTTACAGTTCAAGAAACTAACATTCATGTTGGAGCACAAAATATGCATTGGGAAAAATCAGGAGCATATACAGGTGAAGTTTCAGCAGAAATGTTAAAAGTAATAAACGTTGAATATGTTATAATAGGACATTCAGAAAGAAGACAATATTTTAATGAAACAGATGAAACTGTAAATTTGAAAGTAAAATCAGCTTTAGCACAAGGATTAAAACCAATAGTATGTGTTGGAGAAACATTAGAGCAAAGAGAAAATGGCAAAACAATCGAGGTAATTACTTCTCAAACTGCAAAGGCTCTTGAAGGCTTGACAAAAGAAGATTTAGATAATATAATTATTGCTTACGAGCCTATATGGGCTATTGGAACAGGAAAGACTGCAACAGCAGAAGATGCTAATGAAAGCATCAAGGAAATTAGAAATGAAATAAAAAGAAAATTCGATACAGATGATATAAGCATTCTTTATGGTGGAAGTGTAAAACCGGAGAATGCAAAAGAACTATTTACAATGTCAGACATTGACGGAGGATTAGTGGGTGGTAGCAGCCTAAATGCACTTGATTTCAGTAAGATTGTAAACTTTTAAGTAATTTTAATTATACAAAAGATTACATTTGCTATTGAGAAAAACAAGTCACATGAAGATTATTAACAACTTATTGTGTGATTAACTTTAGGCGGAAGTGTAAAGAAAGAAGGTAAAAATGAGTAAAGAACTTACAATGCTAGTTATACTAGATGGATTTGGAAAAAATCCAGAAAAGCTAGGTAACGCAGTCGCAAATGCTAAAAAACCGAACATTGATGAACTTATGATGACATGTCCAACAGCAGAAATTAGAGCTAGTGGAGAAGCTGTAGGCTTACCAGAAGGACAAATGGGAAATTCAGAAGTAGGACATACTAATATAGGAGCAGGAAGAATTGTATATCAAGAATTAACAAGAATAACTAAATCAATTGAAGAAGGTGATTTCTTCAGCATACCAGAACTTGTTGACGCAATTGAATGTTGCAAAGAAAAAGGTACAAAACTTCACATTATGGGACTACTTTCTGATGGAGGAGTTCACAGTCATGAAAGACATCTATACGGTTTACTAGAACTTGCTAAACGTAGAGATTTTGAAAATGTATTTATACATTGTTTTATGGATGGTAGAGATACTCTTCCTGCATCAGGAGAAGGATACATTCAAAAGCTAGAAGAAAAAATAGAAGAAAAAGGTGTTGGAAAAATTGCATCTATTTCAGGAAGATTTTATAGCATGGACAGAGATAAAAGATGGGAAAGAGTACAAAAATGCTATAATGCCTTAGTTTATGGAGAAGGAGAAAAAGCATCATCTCCAATTCAAGCAATAGAAAGCTCATATCAAAAAGAAACATTTGATGAGTTTGTAGAACCAACTGTAATATATAATGGTGAAAAGCCAGTAGCAACAATAGAAGATGGAGATTCAGTAATATTCTTTAATTTTAGACCAGATAGGGCAAGACAAATTACAAGAGCATTAGTTGATCCTAAATTCAATGGATTCGAAACTAAAAAAATGAATTTAAATTTTGTATGTATGACACAATATGACGAAACAATGCCAAACGTTAAAATTGCATTTAAGCCAGAATCTTTAAAAAATACATTTGGTGAGTATATAAGCAAAAAAGGATTAAAACAATTAAGAATAGCAGAAACTGAAAAATATGCACATGTAACATTTTTCTTCAATGGTGGAGAAGAAAAGCAATATCCAGGAGAAGATAGAATTTTAGTACCATCTCCAAAAGTAGAAACCTATGATATGAAGCCAGAGATGAGTGCATATGAAGTTACTGATAAAGTTGTTGAAGCAATAAATTCAGAAAAATATGACAGCATTATTCTAAACTTTGCAAATCCTGATATGGTAGGACATACTGGAAGTTTAGAGGCTGCTGAAAAAGCAATAGAAGCAGTTGATGAGTGTTTGGGAAAAATTATAAATGCATTATCTAAACATAATGGAAAAGCTTTAATTACAGCAGACCATGGAAATGCAGAGCAAATGATAGATTATAAAACAGGAGAACCATTTACATCACATACAACAAACCCAGTTCCAATAATTTTATATGGAATGGAAAATGTAAAAATAAAAGATGGAAAATTGGCAGACTTAGCTCCTACAATGCTAGATATGATGAATATTAAAAAGCCAGAAGAAATGACAGGAGAAAGCTTGCTTGTAAGGGAATAGTGAGGTAATAACTTTGCAAAATGAATTAAGAAAAGTTTGTAAAGAAATATATAATTCTTTAATAAAGCTAATACCAGAAAAATGGGAAAAGATTTGTTTATATGAGAGTATACCAGAAGATTTCAAAGGGGAAATGTATTTTTACTATTTCCCCAAGAAACTCATTAAGGCAAAACCAATAAATTGCTACGAAATTGCTAGCAAATTTGGTGCAGATGAAAATACATATAATGATGAACTTTCTAAATTATATAAGAAAGTAAAGAAATTAAAACAAATAGTAAAAACTCCATGGACTAATATAACAATTATTATAGAAAAAAATCTTTTTACAGCAGAATTTCATTTTGATAATATTATAAATTCGAAATATTCTGATGAACAAAGACATATAATTTGGTGTTACAAATATTTAAAATTACCACTAGACAGCTTAAACAAGAAAGAACAAAATTTAATACTTGGATACAAGGAAGAAACAAGAATAAAACCAGCAATATTTATAGAAGAAATAAAAAATTTAGAACTTCAAGAAATAACAAATCAGATACTTAAAGTTTAATATAGAAAAGGAGTGTTAATAATATGAACTATTCAAAAGAAGTAGAAAATATGTGCGTAGTAAAGAAAGGTGTAGACCACGGACCAGCACCAATTCCAGAGGAAGGAAAATGGGTTAAAGCTAAAGAAATAAAAGATATATCAGGTTTTACTCATGGTATAGGTTGGTGTGCTCCTCAACAAGGATGCTGCAAACTTACACTTAATGTAAAAGATGGAATAATAGAAGAAGCTTTAGTTGAAACCATAGGTTGTTCAGGAATGACACATTCAGCAGCTATGGCTGGAGAAATATTAGTAGGAAAGACTATATTAGAAGCATTAAATACTGATTTAGTATGTGATGCTATAAATACTGCTATGAGAGAATTATTTTTACAAATAGTCTATGGAAGAAGTCAATCAGCATTTTCAGAAGGAGGCCTAGCAATAGGAGCAGGACTTGAAGATTTAGGAAAAGGACATAGAAGCCAAGTAGGTACTATATATTCAAGTAAGCTAAAAGGACCAAGATATCTAGAACTTGCTGAAGGATACATAACAGAAGTAGGATTAGATAGCGACAATCAAATTATTGGATATAAATATGTAAATTTAGGCAAAATGATGGATGGAATTAAAAAGGGAGTAGACCTTATGGAAGCAATAGAAAAAGCTTCAGGTACATATGGAAGATTTGATGAAGCTGTTAAAAAGATAGATCCAAGACAAGAATAATTATATAAAGAAAATTATTAGAAAGGAAAAAATAATTATGGCAGTAACATTTGAAAGTTATGAAAGAAGAATAGATCAAATAAAACCAGTAATGGAGAAATATGGAATAAAAGATTTTGAAGATGCTCTTGAAATATGTAAGCAAAAAGGATTTAATCCTTATGAAATGGTAAGAGAAGTTCAACCAATTTGCTTTGAAAATGCATGTTGGGCTTATACTTTAGGAGCAGCAATAGCTATAAAAAAAGGTTGCACAAAAGCACAAGATGCAGCAAAAGCAATAGGAGAAGGCTTACAAGCTTTTTGTATACCAGGTTCTGTTGCAGATGACAGAAAAGTTGGATTAGGACATGGAAATCTAGCTTCAATGCTCCTTAGTGAAGATACAAAATGCTTTGCATTTTTAGCAGGACATGAAAGCTTTGCGGCAGCAGAAGGAGCAATAGGAATTGCAAAATCTGCAAACAAAGTTAGAAAAGAGCCTTTAAGAGTTATATTAAATGGACTTGGAAAAGATGCAGCACAAGTAATTTCAAGAATAAATGGATTTACATATGTAAGAACAGAATTTGACTTTTTCACAGGAAAAGTGAATGTAGTTGAAGAAATTGCATATTCAAATGGAGAAAGAGCTAAAGTAAGATGCTATGGAGCAAATGATGTTAGAGAAGGTGTAGCAATAATGCACTTAGAAGATGTTGATGTTTCAATCACAGGAAACTCAACAAACCCAACTAGATTCCAACATCCAGTAGCAGGTACATATAAAAAAGAAAGATTAGAACAAGGAAAGAAATATTTTTCAGTAGCATCTGGTGGAGGAACAGGAAGAACATTACATCCAGATAATATGGCAGCAGGTCCTGCATCATATGGTATGACTGATACAATGGGAAGAATGCATTCAGATGCACAATTTGCAGGTTCTTCTTCAGTTCCAGCACACGTTGAAATGATGGGATTGATAGGCATGCGGAAATAACCCAATGGTTGGAGCAACTGTTCAAATAGCAGTAGCTGTTGAAGAAGCTATGAAATAGCAGTTTATAACGTTTTTTATGAAAATTATAAATTGATAAAAGTCAATAAAAATTTGCCGACTGCCCACCATTTGTCCACAAAAAATAAAATGCCTACCTATTTTGGTGGGCAATTTTTTACATTCTAAAATTTATATAAAAGCTTTATTATTTATACTAACTTGCTTTTCCAACTCTCCAAGAAATTTTAGATACCATGTTATTTTCTATTTCAAATGTCAAAATTGTAGCATTGTCTTCAATAGAAGCATATCCATTTATGTAAGGCGGACACATATATACATATCTTATAATATAGCTATTTTCAGATTTTAAAGATGTTTCATAAGCATAGAAAATAGCTTCTTTTGTTTTTACAGTATTTAAATTATATATATTAAAATTACCATATATATATTTACCAATTATTTTCTCCTCAGAAGAATATGCATAATTATCTTCATCTGTAGAGCTTTCTTTATAAAAAATTTCCGTAACCTTATTAACATCATCTCCAATAGATATTCCTTTAAAACTATAATTTGGAGATTGTAAAATAAGTTCAGTTAATTTGTTATTTGAAAATAAAGCAGTACAATCTTTATAAGTTAATACTTTTATTATATCTCCTGTATCTTCATTTGTTGAAGTGTTTTCATTGGTAGGACTTCCAAGAACAGAAATTACATATTCTTTGGAAGCATTATAATATAGTTTTTCCTCTTTTAAATCAGCAATACTAAACTTAGAAGTAATATGAGAATGTGAAGGTAAATAATAATTTTTATAATAATAGTTATATCCAAAGAAAAAAGATAAAGCTATAAATAAAATTAATAAAAGCCAAAAAATAATATCTTTTTTTACTTTCATAATTATAGCAAAACCTCCTATAAAGTAATTCTTATAAAATATGTAAAAGTTCTTATTAATATGGTTGGGGTACTGTGATTCGAACACAGGAAATGTCGGAGTCAGAGTCCGATGCCTTACCGCTTGGCTATACCCCAATATAAAGCTATACTGTATTTTAACATAAAATTTAAAAATTTACAACAAATATAAAAATAAATTTTTATAAAAGATATTGACAAATAATGGAAAAGAATGTATAATAGATTTATATTAAGAAAAATATTTATAAATAACAAGTAAATATGGGGGCAAATTTCTTTTATAGGAAAAGTGTATCCATATTTATTTTTTGCATTATAGAAAAGTTAGTTCTCACTAAACAAAAATTTGACTTAAATTTTTTAGATTTTATTTTTATTGAAATAAAACTTGAAAAAATATATAATTAAAATAATAAAAAAGTTAAAGGAATAAAAGTAATAAAAATGAAAAAAAAGTATAAAATATTATTTATGATAATATCAATTATAATAACTATTTTAATTTTAATAGCATTAATAATAAATGCAATGATTATATCAAAAACTAAAAATAAAATCATATCGGAAGAAGATGCAATACAGGAACAATTTGATTGCATTTTAATTCTAGGAGCAGGAGTATGGGGCAATAGTCCTTCACCAATGCTAGAAGATAGACTTTTAGAAGGAATAAGTTTATATGAAAAAGGTGCTTCAAATAAAATAATTATGAGTGGTGACCATAGCAGAGCAGATTATGACGAGGTAAATGTAATGAAAAAATTTGCAATGGATAAAGGAATAAAATCAGAAGACATTTTTATGGATCATGCAGGGCTTTCAACATATGATAGTTTGTATAGAGCAAAAGAAATTTTTGAAGCGAATAAAATTTTAATCGTAACACAAGAATATCATTTACCAAGAGCTCTATACATTGCAGAAAGCTTAGGAATAGAAGCTTATGGAGTAAAGGCAAATCCTAGAGAATATGCAGGACAAACAATGCGAAACATAAGAGAAATAGTAGCAAGAGTTAAAGATTTTTTGATGTGCATTTTAAAACCTAAACCAGCATTTTTAGGAGAAAAAATCCCTATTACAGGAAATGGGGATATAACAAATGATAAAGAACTTAATCGTTGATACAAAAAAGATTATTTATAAAAGTGAATAATAAATTAAAAAATGAATAAAATTAGTAGTAGAAATATAACAAAAAGGAGGACAAGACCATTTTTTGCTTAGGATGTTTTATAGGAATAATATTAGGAGCAAATATTGCAATAATGTTGTATGCATGTATTTTAGTAGGAAAAAAAGGAGATCAAAATGGACAAAGTAGTGGAATTAACCAAGTCGCAGAAAGATGAAGACAAGCTTCTAATTGCAAAAGTATTGGATAAATTAAAATTAGTTCAAGCCAGAAATAGATTTGAAAATACTGACTTTTTAGATTTAGCTCAAAAGGCTACGATTCAAGAAATTTTAACAAAAAGAAAAGAGTCAAATTATGAATTTTATGGAGGATTTAAACAAGCAGAAAGAACAATGCTTGTATTATTTCCTTATACATATAGTGAAAATAAAATATATAATCAAATAATGTCAGTAATAAGAATAACTCTGCCAAAAGAACAATGGGGAAAATATGAACACAAGACATATCTTGGAGCTATAATGAAGCTTGGTGTAAAAAGAGAAAAAGTTGGAGACATAATAGTTAGAGATGATGGATCAGATATAATAATATCCAAGGATATTGAAAAATTTCTGCTAAATAGTTTAAATGGCTTAGTAAGATTTCAAAAATCTAATATTGAAAAAATTGATATTGAAGATATAAATTTTGTAGAGAAAGAAAAACAGATAATTAAAATAAATGTACCATCAATGAGGCTAGATGCAATAGTTGGAGAACTTGCAAAAGTATCTAGGAATGATGCTAATATCTACATAAATCAAGAAAGAGTTTTTGTTAACTTTAAACAAGAAATTAGAAATTCTATACAAGTTGAAGAAGAAGCAATAATAACAATAAGAGGAAAAGGAAGATTTACAATCTCTAAAATATTAGGAGAAACAAGAAGTGGTAGGATAAATTTAGAAATTCAAAAATGGTAAAAAAAGAATAAAAATAAAATAATAGGCAATAATTTCATAAAAAACAAGAAAGGATAATTTTTTATGAAAGAGATGCCTATTAAAAAAATTGAAGCAAGCCAAATTTTTGATTCAAGAGGAAACCCAACTGTTGAAGTTAAGGTGACATTAGAAGATGGAAGTGAAGGAATAAGTATGGTGCCATCAGGAGCATCAACAGGAACATATGAAGCGGTTGAATTAAGAGATGCAGACTTTCAAGAATATAATGGATATGGTGTAACAAGAGCAGTTGATAATGTTAATAAAAAAATAGCCAAAATATTAGTAGGAAAAAATGCTTATAATCAAATAAAAATAGATGAAAAAATGATTAAGTTAGATGGAACTACTAATAAATCAAAGTTAGGAGCAAATGCCATTTTAGGAGTTTCATTAGCGGTTGCAAGAGCATCGGCTAATAGTTTAAACATGCCTTTATATAGGTATATAGGAGGTATGGCTGGAAACACCATACCACTTCCAATGATGAATATTTTAAATGGAGGAAAACATTCAGGTAATAACTTAAATATTCAAGAATTTATGATAGTACCAGTTGGAGCAAATAGTTTTAAAGAATGTATGCAAATGTGTACAGAAATCTATCATGTACTAAAAGAGATTTTAAAACAAAAAGATTTATCTACTTCAGTTGGAGATGAAGGTGGTTTTGCACCAAACTTAGAGAGTGATGAACAAGCAATAGAGCTTATTATTGATGCTATAGAAATGGCAGGATATAAAAAAGATAAAGATGTAAAAATAGCGCTAGATGTTGCAAGTTCAGAAATGAGAGAAGCAGCAAAAAAAATTGAAAAAGAAGGATACTATTTTTGGAAGACTAAAGAATATAAAACAAAATCAGAAATGATTGAGTATATTATTAAATTAACTGATAAATATCCAATAATGTCAGTAGAAGATGGTTTAGCAGAAGAAGACTGGAAGGATTGGAAAGAACTCACAAGCAAAATAGGAAAAGATGTTGATTTAGTTGGAGATGATTTATTTGTTACAAATAGAAAAAGATTAGAAAAAGGAATAAAGCAAAAGGTAGCAAATTCAATACTAATTAAACCTAATCAAATAGGAACATTAACAGAAACTTTAGAAACAATTAAACTTGCTAAGCAAAATGGCTATAAAACAATAATATCTCACAGGTCCGGAGAAACTGAAGATACATTCATTGCAGATTTAGCAGTTGCAGTAAATGCAGGGCAAGTTAAAATGGGTGCACCGTGCCGAAGTGAAAGAGTGGCTAAATATAATAGAATATTAAACATAGAAGAAGAATTAGAATAAGAGACATCTATAAAAAAACAATTAAAGTAAAAAACTTGAAAAATAGCCTAAAAGATAGTATAATGGATAAGTAAAAAATTAAATATTAGTATGATAGATGAGAAAAAAAGAATAATGATAGATAAAAAAATAGAATAGTAAATGAAAGGTAAAATAAAAAATGAAAGTCCATTTTATAAGCTTAGGTTGTAAAACTAATCAATATGAAACTAATGCTATGGAACAAAGTTTTATAAAAAAGGGATATGAGATAGTATCTAAAGAAGACAGGGCAGATATATATATAATAAATACTTGTAGTGTAACAAATATTGCCGAAAGAAAGTCAAGACAAATGCTAAGAAGAGCAAAACAACTTAATCCAGATGCAATCATTATCGCATCTGGATGTTATGCACAAGTAGCAAAAAAAGAAATAGAAAAAATTAAAGAAGTTGATTTGATACTTGGGATAAATGAAAAAAATAATATAGTAGAGATTGTTGAAAACTATATAGAAGAAAAAAATAAATATAAAAATAAAAGTGAAAATGATAATAACAAAGATAGAGTTAATGAAAATTATAACCAAATAAAAACAAAAGAAATTATAACAGATGTAATGCATCACGACAAATACGAGGAATTCGGTATTACAACTTATACAGAAGAAAGTAGAGCAGTAATAAAAATTCAAGACGGATGTGATAGATTTTGCACGTATTGCATAATTCCTTATGCAAGAGGAAAAGTAAGAAGTAGAAATCCAGAAAATATCATAGCGGAGATAAAAGAAGTTGCAAAAAAAGGAATAAAAGAAGTAGTATTAACTGGAATACATATTGCATCTTATGGAAAGGATTTTGATGAAAATAAAGTAAAGGAATTTAGAAAAAAATATAATTATAGTGAAGACTACGAAAAATTCAATCCTAAAGATGATTTACATACAGGTGGTTTTAGATTCATTGAACTATTAGAACAAATTAACAAAATAGATGAGATAAAAAGAGTAAGACTTGGTTCAATAGAACCAAAACTAATTAACGAAGATTTTGTAAAAAGATTAGTAAAATTAGATAAAATTTGCAATCATTTTCATTTATCTTTACAGAGTGGATGTGATGAAACTTTAGATAGAATGAATAGAAGATATACTACAAAAGAATTTGGAAATTCATGCAAATTATTAAGAGATAATTTTAATGATTTAATGCTTACAACTGACATAATAGTTGGCTTTCCAGGTGAAACAGATAAGGAATTTGAGAAAACATATAAATTTTTAGAGAAGATCAAATTTTATAAAATGCATATTTTCAAATATTCACCTAAAAAGGGAACTAAAGCAGAAAAAATGGATAATCAAGTTGATGGAAATATAAAAGAACAAAGAAGTCAAAAACTTATAGAATTATCAGACAAAAATGAAATAGAATACAATAAAAATTTATTAAATAAAAAAATTTCTGTTCTATTTGAAGAACAGGACAATGAAGGATATTATAAAGGACACACTTCAAATTATATTTTAGTAAAAGTTAAGACAAATGAAGATTTACAAAATAAGATAAAAACAGTTTTAATAAATAAAGCAGAGGGAAAAGATTTAATAGGAGAAATAGTACACTAAAAAATAAAAGAATACAATAAGAAAAATAGAATTTTAAGAAAAATGTTTATTAGGAGAGTAATATGCCAAGAACAAAATTAAAAGATAGAGTGCTTCCGAAATACACAAAGGGAGAAGAAATATTTAACATGGTTACACATATTGTTGGAGGTTCTCTTGGTATAATAGGAATGATAGTTTGCTTAGTACTATCAATAATCCATAAAAATGGATATGCAATAGTAGGAAGTTTAATATATGGTATATCAATGATATTTTTATATACAATGTCAAGCATTTATCACGGTTTACATCCAAACTTAAAAGCAAAAAAAGTCATGCAAATAATGGACCATTGCACAATATATATATTAATTGCAGGAACATATACCCCAATACTATTGAGTTCAATAAGACAAGTAGACCCAGTAGCTGCTTGGATAATGTTTGCAATAGTATGGATATTGGCGATAGTCGGAATAGTATTCACAGCAATAGATTTAAAACAATACAAAGTATTTTCAATGGTATGTTATATAGTTATGGGATGGCTTATAATATTTAGAATGGATTTACTAATTAAAGCAATAGGAATGAATGGAATGCTATTAATACTAGCAGGAGGAATAGTTTATACTTTAGGAACTATTTTTTATGGAATAGGTAGAACAAAAAAATATATGCATTCAATGTTTCATTTATTTGTAGTTTTGGCAACTTTGCTACAACTATTAGCAATTATTTTATATGTTGTATAAATTATTTTTATTATAAAAAAATTTATCTTCAAATGTAGTAATGAACTTTTTTAGAATATAGTTATTTACATAATTATAAAATTTATGGTATAATAAAGTTGTTATTTATAATTAAAATTTAATAATAATAAAAATGTTATAGTAATGAAATATAAAAGATGTTGAAAAATAGTAAATATTATGAAATAATATAAATTATAAAAGAAAATTAGTTTAAAAAATCAATTTATCATTAAGCAAAGCAAGAAAGGAATGAAATTTTAAATGAAAGCAATAGAAATAAGAAATAAATACTTAGAATTCTTTAAAAATCATAATCATAAAGTTATACCAAGTGCACCACTAATACCAGAAAATGATCCATCAGTATTATTTACAACAGCTGGTATGCAACCATTAGTACCATATCTTTTAGGACAAAAACATCCTGAGGGAACTAGACTTACAGATTATCAAAAATGTCTACGTACTAATGATATAGAAGAAGTTGGAGATAATAGACACTTAACTTGTTTTGAAATGCTTGGAAACTGGTCATTAGGAGATTACTTTAAAGAAGAATCGATAGCAATGAGTTATGAATTTCTAACAAAAGTATTAGAAATTCCAAGTGAAAAAATAAGTGTTACTTGCTTTGCAGGAGATGAAGATTGTCCAAGAGATAATTTAACAGCAGAAAGTTGGAAAAAAGCAGGAATTCCAGAAGAAAGAATTTATTTTTATGGAAAAGAAGATAATTGGTGGATTGCAGGTGAAGAAGGACCATGTGGACCAGATACAGAGATGTTCTATGATACTGGAAAAGAGCCATGTTCACCAGATTGTCAACCATCTTGTGGTTGTGGTAAATATGTTGAAATATGGAACAATGTATTTATGGAATACTTAAAGAAAGATGGTAAATATACTAAGTTAGCACAACAAAATGTTGATACAGGACTTGGATTAGAGAGAATGACAATGATTCTTGAAAATAAAGAGACTCCATTTGATACAGAGATTTTCAAGCCTGTTATGGATGAGCTTGAAAAACTAGCAAAGAAAGATGATATAGCTAGTAGAAGATTAGTTGCAGAACATCTAAGAGCAAGCATAATGGTTATTGCAGATGGAGGAAGACCAAGCAATATAGATAGGGGTTATATTTTAAGAAGACTAATTCGTAGAATGACAAGACACTTGAATAAGCTTGAAATAGATCTTGATGAATTACCAAACTTAATAGAATTAAATATTGAAACTCTTAAAGAATTATATCCGGAATTATTAAACAAAAAAGAAGAATGTAAAGAAGTTATAGTACAAGAAAAAGATAAGTTTATGAGAACTTTAATCCGTGGAGAAAGAGAATTTGAGAAAGTTGTAAATAAAATTAAAGCAGAAGGAAAAGATACAATAGATAGTGAAAATATATTTAAACTTTATGAAACCTATGGATTTCCACCTGAAGTTAGTAAGGACTTAGCAGAAGAAAATGGACTAAAAGTAAATATGGATGAAGTAGATAAATTATTTAAGATGCATCAAGATAAATCAAGACTAGGAAGTGAGCAAAAATTTAAAGGTGGATTAGCAGGAACAGGAGAGCAAGAGATAAAATATCATACAGCAACACATCTTTTAAATGCTGCTCTTAAAGTTGTTATAAACAAAGATGTACATCAAAGAGGTTCAAATATTACATCAGAAAGAATGAGATTTGATTTCAGTTGCGACCACAAACTTTCAGATGATGAAAAGAAACAAGTTGAAGATTTAGTAAATAAATGGATACAAGAAGATTTAACAGTAACAGTGGAAACAATGAAAAAAGAAGATGCAATAAAATCGGGAGCAGAATGTATGTTTATAGAAAAATATCCTGATGATGTTACAGTATACTCAATAGGAGAAGTTTCAAAAGAACTATGTGGAGGACCACATGTAAAACATACGGGAGAATTAGGACATTTTAAAATTATAAAAGAAGAAGCCTCATCAAGTGGAGTAAGAAGAATCAAAGCAATTTTGGAATAAAAATATTTGAATGAAATAAGGTTGTATAATAATACAGTAGAAAAATAAAATTTTATATGCTATAATTAGAATATAGGAGATAGAAATGGGAGAAAAGAAATATAATAAAGTTTTAACTATTATATTAGTAATTGTTGTAATTGCTATATTTGTGATATTAGGCTTTTGGGGATATGACATTTATCAAAAATATTATATTAACTCAGGGCTTAATGAAGCAGTAGGTGAATTTGATAACAGAATTGCACATATTAGGAATAGAGTTGAAAATGACACAGTAGTAAACGATGTTGAATTAAATATTGATGTAAATGAAATTCAAAATACAGCAAGCGGAGGAAGCTCATCAAATAATAGAGTGGCAAGACAAACATATAAAGGATATGCAGTAGTTGGAAAAATAGAAATTCCAGCAATAAAAGTTAACTACCCAGTACTTGATAGAACAACAGAACCATCAATGAAAGTTTCTGTTGGTGTACTATATGGAGTAGGACTTAATAAAGTTGGAAATACTGTTATTGCAGGACATAACTATAGAAATGGAACATTTTTCTCAAATAATAAAAATTTGAAAAATGGTGATTTAATTTATATAACAGACTTAGAAGGAACAAGAATAAAATACACAATATATAACATATATCATACAACATCAAGTGACTTTGAGTATGCAAGTAGAGATACAGCAGGAAAAAGAGAAGTTTCACTTACAACATGTACAGATGATGTAAATGCTAGACTTATTATTTGGGCAAAAGAAGACTAATTTAAAAATAACAGTTGACATTATTAAAAAAATGGGGTAAAATAAATATGTTGCTTATAGCACGAATATGGTGGATTTAGCGTAGTTGGTTAACGCGCCAGTTTGTGGCACTGGAGACCATGGGTTCGAGTCCCATATTCCACCCCATTATATATTGAGCTGTAGCTGCTGAGACTGTGCGAAACAAAGTGAGCTACAGTGTCAGTATGCAAAAGCCACATTAACATTAAACACTGGGCTGTAGCCAAGCGGTAAGGCACATGACTTTGACTCATGCATGCGCTAGTTCGAATCTAGCCAGCCCAACCAAATTGTTAAAACCATACAAGTATTGAGATATCAATATTTTGTATGGTTTGTTTTTATTAAAGTAATGCAATAGTAATGCAATAGCATTTTTAATTTATCTTTTTTAATTCTTCAATCATAAAATCATTAGATATAGAAGTATAAACATCTGAAGTAATAGAACTTCCTTTAGTATGTCCTACTAAATTTTGTATTACTTTAGGAAATATTCCTTTTTCTACGCATCTTGTTATAAATGTGTGTCTTAATCGATGTGAATGAATAGATCCTTCTACAATATGATATTTAGAATTTATTCTTTTTAAATAAGAATTTATTTCAGTAGGAGTAATGTATGTTTGCTTTTGATTATCCCAGAATAATAATCCATTTATATTTGTTGTTTTTTGGTTTAATATTTTTTCTATTAAATCCTTTACAGTAGTGCTCATAGGAAATGTTCTTTTTCCTTTGTCAATTCCAGATGTTCTTTTATAAGTTTTTGTATGTTCTCCCATAATAACATGAAAATTATCATCTTGTGTAAGAGTACGATATATTGTAAGAGTATTATTTTTTAAATCAATACAATCTTTGCTTAATGCTAATACTTCTCCAATACGCATACCTGTATAAAGCTGGAGTAAAATGATATCCCTATATTTATGGCTATATTCTTGATTGTTTAAAACATTTACTAATTTATTTTCTTCTTCGATAGTTAATGCTTCGATTTTCTTTTCTGGTATTTGAGAAATAGGTTTAGTTAAAGTTTCATCTAACATTATATTAAAAGATATTTTTCTTCTTGAATTTGCAATTTGAAATGTTTTACTAATTAGTATCCACATTTTGCTGATAACGGCATTTGAGTACCTTCGCATTTCTTCTTTACTATCTTCAATATCTTCGACTCTTATTTTTTGAATAGGTTTATTGATAAAATTGCTACAAGTATTTTCTATTTGCTTTATTGTAGATAATTCTCTACCATAAGACCTATCAGAAGTAATGCCATCTTTATGTTTTTGTTCAACATATTTTTTTAATATTTCGATAAAAGTATCTTTACTTTTTTCAATATAAGTACCAGTATTTAATTTTTCTTTTGTTGATGTAACTCTTTTTCTAAAATCTCTTTCACTTTCATTTCTCTTTTGTCTTAATGTTTGTCTTTTTCCATTAGGTTCTGTGTATTGAAATATAAAACGACCTAATGTTTCACTTTTGTAAAAACTTCCGTTCACCATTGGCTACAGCCTTTGGCTTTCCATTTTTTGGTTTCTTTTCATTTTCCATAATAAAAACTCCTTTCATATTACACCGAAAAAGGAGTTGCATTTTAAATATAAATGTTGTATAATTAAAATACAGATACCTTTTATAGGTGTTTGTTTGACTTATGATAGTGTGTTTAGTTTGTGAGACGACACACTATCGTTTTTTAATTTATGTCTGTTATAGCACAGATAACTTTTCCTATAATTTCAATTTTTATTTTTTGTGGATTATATATTTGAACTTGATGTTCTGGATTAGAAGACATAGGTTCTAATATAATTAAATTATTTTCTTCTTTGAATCTTTTTACAGTTGCATCATCTCCATTTACTCTAATAACTCCAATTTGTCCATTTTCTAATTCAGGTTGTTTTTGAACTAATAATAAGCAACCATCTGGAAATTTCAAATTCATACTATCTCCTTGAACTCTTAGAAAGAAATAATCATATCCTTGTTGAATTTTAGAAGAAGGTGCATACATATATCCCTCAATATTTTCTATTGCTAAAAGAGGCAATCCTGCACTTATTTTACCTAATACAGGATATTTTTGAGGAGTATCAGCAGTAGGAAATACATTACTTTGCTCTTTATGAAGAATCTTATTCTTATCTAAACTTTTCAATAAATTTAAAAACGCTGTATCTATAGGTTTATATAAATTATCTAATTCATCAATTTCTTCATCTGTAAAATCTTTTTTATAAAATGTATTCAAATTATTTAATTTTTCATTTTTTGAATAACCAACTTTTAAATAATCTTCATATATTTGAAATAAAATAATCCAAATTTCATCTATTCTAGTATTCCCAGTAGGCAAATGCAATTTTTCTGCTTTTATTGCATTTTCAATATATAAAGAATATTCTTCTTCTGTTAAATTCAATTTAGAAAGGTAATCTTCAATTTCTTTTTTTGGATTTTCTATTGTTGTATTCCCTAAAATGTAATCAGTAGAAACATTAAAAATATTACTTAGTTTTACTAATGTATCTACACTAGGCAATCTACTGCCATTTTCAAGCATTGCTATTGTGCTTTTAGATAGTTGCATTTTATCAGCCAATTCTTGTTGGGTATAACCGAAACTAGTTCGTAATTTTTTTATATTATTCAAAAATTTTTACACCTCTTTTCTGTTGATATAACTACATTGTAGCACACAATCAGTGAACTGTCAAGAAAAATCTTAAAAAAAGTATTGACAAAGTTCGCTCACAGTGATATTATACATACAGTGAACAAGAAAGGAGATGAAAAAATGCAAAACAGATTGAAAGAATTTAGAAATTCTATTAACAAAACTCAACTAGAAATAGCAAATATTTGGGGAATTTCACTCTCTTTTTATAAACAAATTGAATGTGGAGCTAAAAATCCAAGTATCCAGACAATAAAAAAATTTAAAGAAAAATTTCCAACAGCAGATACTAATAAAATTTTTTTTACTTAATAAGTTCACACACAGTAAACAAAGGGCGAAGGAGAAAAAAATGAATATTCAAGAAAAGATAAAAGATTTAATGCAAAAAAAAGAATTAAAAAATCTAAAACAGCTATCAATAAATTGTGAAATACCATATACAACATTAAGGAGTATTATGCTTGATGGAGTTTCTGATATTAGAGTAAGTACATTAATCAAATTAGCTAAATTTTTTGAAGTATCTACAGATTATATTTTAGGATTTTAATTTATAAGGAGGTGAAAGAAATGAAAAGTTTTGTAATCAAATGTAAAGCAAAAGACTTAATGAAACAATTAAAGAAAATCAAAATTAAATAGAAAGGAGGTATAACAAATGGAAGAAAAAACAATACCTAAAAGGACAGATAAAGTAATATTAACACCAGAAGACATTGTTGCAGAATATCGGAATATCATTACCAGCAGTTTACAAAATATTTAAAAGCCCTAATCTACCAGTTCAAAGATTTACAAAACCATATCTTGTAAAAAGAGATAAGTTTGAAGAATTTTTTAATGTAGCACACGATGAATTAGGAATTTTATAAAAAGAAAGGAGATATTATGTTCAATTTATCAAAAAAATTAAAAATAAAAGAAGAAAGAATTAAAAATCTAGAAGAGGTTAGTGAAATAAAACAAAATAGAATCCATGAACTAATTGATCAATTATATTCAGACAAAAAGGAACTTATAGATGATTTTATTTTAATCTTAGAACAAATCCAAGAAACAAACAACGAAAATTTACAATGGAAAAAGAGACAAACAATTATAAGAAATGAAATAACTTTAGCTTTAGGAAATTATGAACAAAAATTAGTGGAATTAAAAGAAAAATTCTAATAATTCCACAAGTAAGTTTATGTAATATGTTCAATTAAAATTATAAAACAAAAATATAAAAAAGTCAAACAAATTCTTATGAAAGGAAAGATGAGATGGATTATTTAGACTATTTAAGTTTGAAAGAAATGGAAAATCAAATATTAGAACCACCAGAAGATAAAATATATTGTTACTGTAATAACTGTGGTGAAGAAATATATGAAGGCGAAGATTGTTATGATGTAGGAGAACCATTATCAGGAGAAAATCTTATATGTGAAAAATGTTTTGATGAAAAACAGGCAAAAGAAAAAGAAGATTGCAAAAGAATTGCAGGTGATGATGATGGAAATTAAAGATATGTCAAATGAATATCTGATGAGACTTTTAATAGGAGAAAAAAGAGAAATAAAAATACATCAAAGTACAGTAAAGCAAATAGAAGATGAACTAAACAAAAGATTTGATAATGGTACTTTGGTGGAAAGAAAGGAAAAAGAAAATGGAAAGAACATATGAGGATTACAATACAAAATGTTTATATTTTAAGGACAATCTTGAAAATTATCAATTATTAGGAACACCAGAAAAAGTAGAATATAATGAAAGCTTGGTTTTCGAACCAACCGTGGATATAACAATAAATAATCCACAAAATATAAAACAATATATGTTAGAGAATTTAAAAAATAAAAAACAATATGAAAAAACAAATTTAAGCGAAACAAAAATAACATTATCACTTCCAGAACGATACATAATCAATGAAAACGCAACAATCTTATTCTGGAAAAATGGAGAAAAGACAATTGTAAAAAGATGTGCTGATGATGAGTTCAATCCAAGATTAGCATTTCTAACAGCCTTTTGGCAACATTACTGTGGAATGAGCAAGAATAAGGCTAATAAATATTTAGCAAATTTGCAAGTGGAAGAAGTAAAAGAAAAAGAGAAGAAGGAAGAAAAAAAACAAATAGACCCTGAGCGTATGGAAGAAGAAACAGAATTTAAGGTTGGAGATATGGTAGAAGTAACAGAAGAATTTGATTATTCTAAAAAAGGTTGGATAGGTAAAATTACAGAAGTAGTTAATCAAAATACTATTAAAGTTAAATATAATGATGACAATGAATGGTGGATAAACGGCAGTAGACTAAAACTAATTAAGGAGGGAAAATAGATGGAACTTAAATTTAGAAATCTTAATGCAGATGAGATAGAAGTTCGTGTAGGAAATGTAGCAAAAGATAAAACTTGGATAAGTTTATTATTATATCAAAATAGTAGAGTAGCAATGGATTTATTAGATGAGGTTGTAGGAAAAGAAAATTGGAAAAGAGAACATTCAAGAGATAATGCAAATTGTACTATTTCAATATGGGATAAAGAAAAACAACAATGGGTAGGTAAAGAAGATACAGGAGTAGAAAGTTTTTCAGACAAAGAAAAAGGATTAGCGAGTGATAGCTTTAAAAGAAGTGCTGTAAATTGGGGTATTGGTAGGTCATTGTATTCTGCACCTAATATCTACTTATATGGAAATTCAGACCAATTAAAGAATGTAAAATATTCTGTAAAAGAAATAGGGTATGATGAAAACGACAAAATAAATAGACTTGTTATAACAGACTTTAAGGGGAATGTTGTATTTACATATCCAAAAGCAAATACAAATAATAAACCGCAAAATACATATCAAAAGCCAGTACAACAAGCTCCGAAACTAATATCAGAAGCACAACGCAAAAGATTATTTGCTATTGCGAACGGAAACAATGAAGTAGTTAAACGAGTATTAGAAAGACATGAATATGAAAAAACAGAACAAATAAAAATAATTGATTATGAAAAAATCTGCGATGAAATAGAAGCAGAAATAAATTTATAGGAGGAATAAATAATATGGATACAATGAAAGAAAAAATAGAAAAAGCAGAAAAACAACATGAAGCTTTTGGAATGTTCTTTGATTTATTAGCACAATCAGGAGAACCAAGATTTATTTATAACAAAAAGCTTTTTGATTTTAGAGAAAAGTTATCTAACTTAACTACAGATGAAAAAGTTACAAATGAACAATTCGAAAAATTAAACAATTTAATCGACCAATTTACTAAATTAGTTGATGATATTTTAAAGGAGGATAACCAATGAATATATCAGGTGAAGCAAGAATTTTAAAAGATGATAGAGGCGTTTATAAAACAACACTTGCAACAAAAGTAATTGATGAAAATGGAGAAGAAAAAACTATATTTACAAAAGTAAATGTTGGGTTCAAAAAAGGTATTGAAGTAAAAAATAAAACAAAAATAAATATAACAAATGGCTTTTTAACATTTTTTAGAATACCAACAGATGAAACAAGAGAAGATGGTACAACTATCAATAAAGACTTTCTAAAAATCGTAATAATGGATTTTGAGGTACTTGAAGAAGGAACAGATGAAGTTTATTCTTCTAAACCTAAAAAAAACGTAGAAAACGATTCTGACGACAATGGAATATATCAAGATTTATATGATAGTTCAAATATCGCTTTTGATGAACTTCCATTTTAAAAATAAGGAGGAAAAATAATTATGTATGATTTAACTAAAGGTAAGATAGTGGGAATAGTAATAGGAATTTTAGTAATTATATTGCTAATAGTTGGTATAGCAAGTATTACAACTGTGCCAACAGGTTATGTAGGAGTAAAAACAAGATTTGGAAAAGTACAAGACGATGTTATACAAGAAGGATTAAATACAAAAGCACCATTTATAGAAAAAATAGTAAAAATTGATTGTAGAACACAAAAAATTGAAACTGCATCAGAAGGTTCTACAAAAGATATGCAAACAGTTAATATAGCAGTAGCAATAAATTACAACGTAAATAAAGATACAGCAAACAAACTATATAGAGAAGTTGGGACTGATTATACAAATATAATAATAAATCCAGCAATATTAGAGGCTATAAAGTCATCAATGGCTCAATATAAAGCAGAAGAACTAATTACAAAAAGAGCAGAAGTGTCAAACGAAATACAAGAAAATATTATAAAGAAAATTGCCGATAAGGGATTTACTGTAACAGAATTTAATATTACAAACATTGATTTTTCTGAACAATACGACCAAGCAATAGAAACAAAAGCAGTAAAGCAACAAGAAGTAATGACAGCACAAGCAGAATTAGAAAAGCAAAAAATCCAAAATGAAAAAGAAATATCAGAAGCGGAAAAAGATGCAAAAGTAATGGAATTACAAAATGCTCAAATAACAGAAAATACATTAAGATTAAAAGAGTTAGAAGTACAACAAAAATTAGTAGAAAAATGGAATGGACAACTTCCTACAACAAGTTTAGGAGATAATATTCCAATGTTAAATATAGGAAAATAAACAACTAGGGGTAGGCATAAAAGTCTACCCCTTTAATGAAACATAGGAGGAAATTATGGCTATTATAAGAAACAGAAATAAAGAAAATTATACAGTTATAGATAGTGCAATATTAAAAAATAAAAAATTATCCTTAAAAGCAAGAGGAATGTTACTAACATTATTAAGTTTGCCAGATGATTGGGAATTTAGTGAAAATGGATTAGAAACATTATTTTGTGATGGACTTACAGCCATAAAAACAGCATTGAAAGAATTAGAAAACGAAGGATATTTAATTCGAGAAAAATACAAAAATGAAAAAGGGCAATTTAGTACATATTGGACTATATTAGAAAATCCACAACAGAAAATCCGTGATGGAAATTCCGCAACGGAAAATGATACCCAATCTAATACTAAAATAAAATACTTAAATAATAATATATGTCCATCAAAAGATGAACAGGATAATCCACCTTTGAAGGAAACAGAATTAGCAGATAACTTTGATAAGATATGGAAGTTGTATCCTAGAAAAGATGGTAAAAATACAGCATATAGGCATTATAAGGCTTGGCTTGAAGGAAAAATGTATGCTGGAAGAAAAGTAAAACTCGATAATAAGCAAATGTGGTATGCAACAAAGAAATATGCTGATTTAGTGGCAAAAGAAAAAATAGACAAGCAGTATATCAAAATGGGCAGTACATTTTTCAATGAGGCTATTATGGAGTTTGTGGAGGAAAATGCATGAAATTACATAGTGAAAATAAAACATATAAGTTATATCAACGGAAATATGTTGAATATGTTAGAAATAATAGAAAAAGAAAGTATAGATAGTATAGTAACAGACCCACCTTATGGATTAACAAGCATAACAAAAAGATTTGGAAAAGAAGGCTCAGCTCCAACTCAATATGGAAAAGATGGTGCATTTAGTAGGGTATCAAAAGGATTTATGGGTAAAGAGTGGGATGGTTCAGGCATTGAATATAATGTTGAAACTTGGCAAAAATGCTATGAAGCATTAAAACCACGGAGGATATTTATTAGCATTTGGTGGAACAAGAACATATCATAGAATAGCGTGTAGCATAGAAGATGCAGGATTTGAAATAAGAGATTGTATTATGTGGCTATATGGAAGTGGATTTCCAAAGTCAATGGATATAAGTAAACAAATAGATAAAAAATTAGGAGCAGAAAGAGAAGTAATAGGTAAACAATATAAAGGGAGTTCTCCGTTACCTGGAAATCATAAAGATACTTGGGCAGATAATCAAAAAGATGGAGAATTTGATATAACAAAACCAGCAACAGAATTAGCGAAGCAATGGGAAGGCTGGGGAACTTGTCTAAAACCAGCTTATGAGCCAATAATAGTAGCAAGAAAACCATTTAAAGGAAGTTTAGTGGATAATATAATAGAAAATAGTGTTGGTGGAATAAATATAGATGAATGTAGAATTGGAAACGAAGAAAGAACATATAAAGGAGTTGGTGGAAGTAGTACTACGTTTATTGGTGGGGTATTTGAAAAAGGTAGCTCACAAAATAAAAAATATACAGTAAATGGTCGTTTTCCATCAAATGTAATTTTAACTTATGACCAAATAACTTTTGATGAAGTTTGTGGGGCAATGCCTTATACAAAAGGAAATGGAAATATAAGACATAATAAAAATATACATAGAAATTGTTATGGTAAATATAACCCTAATGAAGGTTATGGATATGAAGATGAAGGTTCTGCAAGTAGATATTTTTATTGTGCGAAAGCAAGTAAAAAAGATAGAGATGAAGGATTAGATAAATTTAATCAACTAACTGTTGATGATGGAAGAAATAAAACAATAGATAATCCATTTCAAAGAGGAGAAACACTTAGAAAAAATACACATCCAACAGTAAAACCAACAGAACTTATGCAATATTTAGTAAGACTTGTTTCTCCCAAAAGTGCAATTATTTTAGATCCATTTATGGGTAGTGGAAGTACAGGGAAAGCTGTAATGTATGAAAATGTAGAAAGAAATGCAGATTATAAATTTATTGGAATAGAAAAAGAAAAAGAATATTGCGATATAGCAGAAGCAAGAATTGAGTATGCAACAAAAAAACAATGAAAAAAGATACTTTAAAATGGAGAATAATTATGAATAATCCAGAACAAATAAAGCAACTATTAACACCAATTATGGTAGCACAACATTATCTAGGGCAAGGTAAAACAAAAGGTAATAAAGTATGGTACAAATCTCCTTTTAGAAATGAAAGAACAGCATCATTTATGGTAGAAGAAGAAACATTCCACGATTTTGGAGATGGTTGGCACGGAGATGTAATTGATTTTGTTGAAAGATACTACAACACAGATTTCATAAATGCTATGAAGATATTAAGCAGAGATTTTGGATTACCAGAAGATGAACCCATATCAAAAGAAGTAGAGCAATACATAAAACGAAAAAGAGAAGAAGAACAACAAATGAAAAGAAATTTAGATAATTGGTTTAATAGTACATATAACAAATTATGTGATGAATTGCATATAACAGAAAAGGTTATCAAAAATACAGCAATGCAAAATAAATTAGTTGGACTTTGGAAGTATTTATATAACAGAGAAAGCAAATTAAATTATTTATGGGAAATATTTTTTGATGCAGTAGATGATGAGCAAAAGAAACTTGAATTATGGAGAGATAAGGAGGAGATAGAGAAATGCCTGAAATAGAAGTTGGGGAATATGGAAGAACTAATTTAGGAAATATTTTTATATTTGCTTGGTTAGAAAATGCAGATGGTATTAAGTATGAAGATAAAGTAATTTTAATTAAAAATAATAAAGTAATAAATGAATTTTATTACTTTAAAGGAAATGAAAAAATAGTCAAACATTCTAAAAACATAATAGACCTAATAGAAGTAGGCGACTATGTAAATGGATATGAAGTATTAGATAAATATTTATTTAATGGAGAAAAACCTGTATTAGAAACAAATGGAGAAGAGACTAATTGTAAATGCTTATGTGATTTGGATATAAGAACAATAGTAACAAAAGAACAATTTGAACAAGTTCAATATAAAGTAGGTGATTAGCCTTGCAAGATGTAACACAAGAAGAACAAGCAGAATTACTTGGTAAAAAACCAGAACCACCACTTTATTATAAATTCGGTGATTATAAATATAATACAAATTCAAAAGAAAGAGTATTGTCAGGGATAAATAGATTAGATGAACTTACAAAAGGATTTGAAATGGGTTGTATAACAATATGGACAGGCTTAACTAATGCAGGAAAAACAACAGTCATGACAATGATTACAAAACAAACAATAGAGCAAGGAGAAAAGGTATTTTACTTTAATGGAGAGCAGACAAAAGACGACTTCAAAAACAATCTTTATAAGCAGTCAGTAGAAAAAGGACATATACAAGGCAAGAGATACAAAAAAACACAAATTATTGATTGGTTTGTAGAAGATAGTGAGGTTGAAAGACTAAATAAAATGTATTCAAATAGCCTATTTGTATATAACAACGAAATGGCAAGAACAATAGATATGATTTTACACGCAATGGAAGAAGTTAGAGTGAAGTATGGTGTAAGAGTGTTTATGCTAGATAATTTTATGCAAATAGATACAAGTTCATCTGACGAATACAGAGAACAAAAAGAAATAATGGAGAAGTTGAGAACATTTGCAGTAAACAAGAATGTACATATACATTTAGTTGCGCACCCACGAAAAATAGACAAACTTAATACGAGAATAACTATATATGATGTTATGGGAAGTTCTAATTTAGTAAATAAAGCCTACAATGTAATTTCAATTATTAGAACAGACAATTTAACAGATGATGATAGTGAATATAAGAGATTAGCAAAATATATGGCAAGTGAAGGATATGACATTACACAAGCAAGTTCTGTATTAGAGGTATTAAAGACAAAGGGTGAAAAATGTGGATTAGTAGGGTTAATATATGACCCATTAACTAAAACATATAAGCAGTTACCACGAACAATGAGTAAAAAAGAAATACAAGAGCAAATGACAATACAAAGCAATGTTGATACTTGTCCATTTTAGGAGGAAATTATGAGAGTATATAAATTTAGAGCTTGGGATAATTATAATAATCAAATGTTAGATGTTCAAGAGTTAAATTTTGAAGATTGTTTCTATGGTGGGGAAATGCAAATAAGAACAACTATGTATAGTGATTATTTCGATTGCAGAGAAATGCCTATTATGCAATATACTGGAATAAAAGATGAAAATGGGATTGAAATATATGAAGGAGATATTATTGATTTTTCTTATGATATGTTTGTCGGCAATTTTGATACTTTTATTGCAAAAGGAAAAATATTTTTTGAAGATGGTGCTTTTTATGTTGAATGTATTGAAAATGAAAGAACAACCAAAGGAGAGGCATATTTGTTATATAGCATAAATATAGACACTATTGAGGTAATAGGAAATATATATAATAACCCAGAATTATTGGAGAAACCAAATGAATGATTTAGATAAATTAAAACAAGAATATAATCACAATTTAACAAGATATTACAATGGTTGCAAATATTTAGAAGACAATTCTGAACAATGGGATTTATACATACAAGAAATATTCAACATATTAGAAAATATAAATAAGATATTAGCACAAATATCAATTTATGAAAAGCCGAATAAAAAAGAAATTTTAGAAGGATTTGAATTATGAAACAATTAGAAAAAGATACAGTTTGCTATTATTGCTATGGTTGTAACAAGTTACTTTTAGAAAACTTTAACGGAATAAAACATTGTAACGGGTTTGCACCAGCATATAGCAATTGGCAGGAAAGGTACTATAAAGCATTGAAGGAGGAAAAAAATGAATAAAGAAACTTTTATAAAAATGCTAGAAACATTAGATATAGCAAAAATTACATATTTTAATATAAAATATGAAGATTATTCAGTAAATAACAATAATAATGAATTAAGTTTTGATAATGATTAGGAGGAATAGCAATGCAATGTAAATGGGTAAAAGTAGAAGGGAATACTACCAAATACTTTAAATGTACTTTAAAAGATAAAGCAATAGATGAGTATAAATGTAGAGAATGTCCTTTGTTTATAAAAGATAATAAAGCAGATGATGTAGTAAAGCAATTATTTGGTATGTTTGGAGGTAAAAGATAATGGAGTTATATTTTGCAGTAAACAAAGAAACAGGAGAAATATTTAATAGTATGGGGTGTTATGCTAACAAAGTGTCTTATGTTAAATTAGCACATTTAAAGGCATTATTCACAAATAGAAATATAGATAAGAATAAATACAATTTTTATAGGGTAGCAATTATAAATAAACAACCCATTATTGAAAAAGTTGAGGTGAATAGTTAGGAGTATTAACAGTAAACAAAAAGGGAAAAGTGGAGAGTTAGAGTTAGTCCACAAATTAAAAGACTATGGATATGACTGTAGGAGAACAAATCAATTTTGTGGAAATACAGGACAAGCTGATGATGTTGTAGGCTTAGATTATATACATATTGAGTGTAAAAGAGTTGAGAAATTTAACATAGATAATGCAATAGAACAAGCAGTAAGAGATACAAAAGACGATAAAATTCCTACAGTATTCCATAGAAAAAATAGAAAAGGATGGCTAGTTACAATGAGATTAGATGATTTTATGAAAATATACAATGAATATTATAGTTCAATGAAACTAGCAGAAAGGGATAAATAATGGAAGAAAAAATAATAAAAAGATTAGATGAATGTGATGAAGAAGAAATAAAGGAATTGCTAATAGGCAGAAAAGTAAAAGTTGATGAAAAGAATGATAGATTAATACTTGATAATGGAATAATATTAGAAATTATAGCCAATACAGGGTGTGGAGGTTGTTATAGTGGTTGGTATTCAATTACAAAATTAAATGAAGTAGATAATGCTATAACAAATGTAGAATTTGTATGCGATAGTGAAACTGAAAGTGATGATGATGATACATCATATAAAATATTTGTATTTTGTGAAGATACTCGAATTAATTTATTACAAGTAGATGGTTCAGATGGAAACGGATATTATGGAACAGGGTATGAAATAATTGTAAAGGAAGTTAAGGAGGAGTAACAAATGAAAATTGCAAGATTAAGAAATTTAGAAAAAGTTGTTGAAGGGATATTAAGAAAATCTGAACTAGCAAGAGAAGATGATTGCTATTTGATTTTAGAAGTAATTAGAGAATTATATCCTTTTGAAGTAGGAAAAACATTTGCACAAGTAATGTTTAGTGCCAAAAGCAAAGGAATAAGTTTTGAATCAATTACAAGATGTCGAAGGAAATTACAAAAAAAATACCCTGAATTAAAGAATAATAAAATAGCAGATATTAGAGATAAAGAACAAGAAGAATATAAGAAATTTGCAAAGGAGAAATAGATGGAATTTATAAAGATAATAGGGAAAATAATTATATTTGTATTTGGTGGTTATTTTGGAATATGTCTTATGTATGCAATTTATTATAATTTATGGAAAAATGATAAAAATCAGAAAGGCTAAATTATGAAAAAAAAATATAAAAAATGTAATATTGAGTTAGTAGATAAGTTGGAAAACAAAATAGAATTAAAGGCAGTAGAGCTTATATTAGATACTAAATACAATAGAGCAAAAATAAGAGAACTAACTAAAAGAATAATTGAAAAAGAAGAAATGGAGAAATAAATGAGGTCATTAGATTTATTAGAAGAATTAAATAAAATTTTAATAGATGCTAAAAAGAGATGTCAGATATGTTATGAGAATGTTGGAGAAAAAGATAAAGAAAAATGTGATCTAGACCATGATTTAATCAATACATATATGACAATGTCAGCTAAAGAAAAACGAGAATATACAGATAAATATTTTGAATGCTTGGTAGAAAGACATAATAATAAGTATGAATATAGAGAATTAGAGATATTAAAGGCACTATATGAAGTAGCAGGACTAGAAAAAGCATTAAATGATACATTAGCTAAATTAAGGAAATTAAATCAAGAGCAAGAGCAACCAATTTATTATAAAAGAGCAAAAAAGAATAAAGGTGAAATCACTATAATTACGAAGGAGGAAAAAAACAATGGCATTTGATTTAGATGATGAAGAATTAGAAGCAACTAGAATATTAAATGGAGTAGAAAAAAAGAAAAGAGGTATTACAAAAGATAAAGTTGATGATTTAAAAATGAAACAAAAAGAAAATGAAAATAAATTGTTAAGTATGAAAACAGAATTAGTAAAACAAGAATATCAAAATAATTTAAAAGAAATTATGGAACAAAAAATGTTTGATTTAGCATATAAATTAAAACATATTGAAGAAGGAAAAGATTTGTCAGTAATTGAATTAAAGTCATTATTAAGTCAAAAAAATACAATAGGAATATCTCCTAAATATAATAATACAGAATTGTCTATATTGTTTGATTATTATAAACAGTTTATACAAGAAATAAATAAGAAAACATCATATATACCAACAAAAGAAGATTTTTGTAGTTTTGCAGGGGTAAGTACAACTACATATAACAATTGGAAACAAAGTGAAGATGCAGAACGTAGAGAAATAATGCAAAAAATAGATGATTATTTAGTTGATATTCATTTATCAATGGCACAAAGGGGAGATATAAGAGAAATTTCAACAATATTTAGAGCTAAATCTGAATTTGGAATGGTAGAAGCACAAGCACCACAGCGAGTTGAATATGGTGTAACAGCAGATATGAAACAAATTATGAAAAATATAGATGCAATAAACTCAGGGAAAAGCCTTAAAGCAATAGAATTAGAAGAAGGCGAAGATGGAGTTTATAGACCAAAGGAGAATTAAATTATGGAAACAGATATTAAATTTATGAATACTACACCACAGATGGTATGGGAACTAGAAAAAATATTAGATTATTTAGTACAAAATAATACATATAATGCTCAAATAGGTAATATTACAATTTTTTATAAAGGAGTAAAAGAAAACACATCAAACGATAAAAGACAAATTTTTGAAATTCAAAGAAAATTGGAGGAATAAACAAATGAAGTTGATAGAGTATATTCCAATAGGAAAGCAAAATAAAGAAACAAGAGAAGTGTTGATGGATAAAACTAAATTAACACTTAGGCAATTTAGAAAAGAATTAGCTAGATTAAGGAATAAATATATAATAATAAATGACAATGGTTATTATTTACCAGCCAACAAAGAGGAATACGAAGAATTTATAGAAAAGCAGAATGGAAAATATTGTGAAATAAGAAAAACAATAGATTTAGCTTATAAGGAGATGAAAGATAAATGTTAAGCAAAAAAATAAATTTAATAGATATAGTAAAACTGCAAAAATGGTATATAGATATTTTTGAAGAAGAAGATAATGATTATCCAAATTATAGAGTAATAGGACAAAAAAATAGACATACTCAAAGAATATTAAATAAAATTACATCTGATAAAGAAGAACAAAATAAAATATATGACATTATAGTTCATGAAAGTTGGAATATGCAAGATGGAACATTTAAACCAATATGTGATGGAATAAGAGCATTAGGTTATAAAGTTATAAGTAAGGAGAAAAATTAAATGGAAGAATATCATAAAATACAAACATTATTCAAAAGAGATGAAAAGACAAAGAAGTTAATTGAAGGAGAATTTACTGATAAAACAGTAGAGTTTATAAAAAATCTTAAATGGCAATTTACTGAAAAGATAGACGGAACTAATATAAGAATTTTGTGGGACGGACATAAAGTAAGATTTGGAGCTAGAACAGATGATGGACAAATTCCAGCGATATTAACAAATAGATTAGTTGAATTATTTGCAGGAGAAAAGAACGAGCAATTATTTGAGCAAAAATTTGGAGAAACAGAAGTAATGCTTTGTGGCGAAGGTTATGGTGAAAAAATTCAAAATGGTGGCTTATATAGAAAAGGACAAGATTTTATCTTATTTGATGTAAAAATAGCAGGAAACTGGCAACCTCGTGAAAGTGTAGAAGATATTGCAAGATATTTTGGAATAGATGTAGTTCCTATTGTACTGGAAGGAACGATACAAGAAGGAATAGATTTTGTAAAATCAGCACCTGATTCAAAAATAGGAACAGCAAAAGCAGAAGGAGTAGTAGGTAGACCATTTATAGAAATGCAAGACAGATGTGGTAATAGGCTAATTGTTAAGATAAAAGTAAATGATTTTAAGTAGGAGGAATTGATATATGAATTTTATGGAAAAAATGAAAGAAACTTTAAATGAGGATTTTAATGAAAGTGTAACTGAAAATGGAGCTTTAGGCTACCGTACAACAGGGAAAGCAATACTTGATTTTAATTATAAGGTAGCAAGTTATAGAAGTAAATCAGAAGATGAAATAATAAGAGATTTTGAAAAAGTATGGTTAGATAATAAAATATTAGCGATGCAATTTCTATTCTTTATTAGAGATAGAGAAGAGGGATTAGGAGAAAGAAGATTATTCAGAGTAATAATTAAACATCTTGCTAATACAGAGCCAGAAATGGTGAAGAAAGTTATTCCAGTAATTGCTGAATATGGAAGATTTGATGATTTATTAGAACTTTTTGAAACACCATTAGAAGAAGATGTATTGAAACTAATTAAAAATCAATTATTTGTAGATGATTTAGATTCAGATAGTAATAAGCCTATTTCATTGTTAGCAAAATGGTTGCCTTCAATAAATGCTTCAAACAAAACTCAGATTGATAGGGCAAAGAAAATAATAAAATCATTGAATACAACAGAAAAAATGTACAGAAAATTGCTTTCAAAATTAAGAAAGTATATAGATATAACAGAAAAGAAGATGTGTGCTAATGAGTGGAAAGAAATAAAATATGAAAATGTACCTTCAAGAGCTAACTTAAATTACAACGATGCTTTCCTAAGACATGATGAAGAAAGAAGAAGAGAGTTTTTAAGTAAAGTAGAAAAGGGAGAAAAAAAGATACATGCAGGAAAGTTATATCCGCACGATATAGTACATAAATATAATGTAAGTAGATATGGAAGTAAATCAGTAGACACTACATTAGAAGAATTATGGAAAGCACTTCCACAAAAAGAAATAGCAAATACATTAGTTGTAGCTGATGGCTCTGGTTCTATGACATCAAAAATAGGTAATACAAATATATATGCTTTAGATGTTGCTAATGCTTTAGCAATATATTTTGCAGAGCACAATAAAGGACAATTTAAAGATAAATATATTACATTTAGCGAAGACCCACAATATGTTGATTTTAGCGGTTGTAATTCATTATGCGATAAAATAAGAAAAGCATTATCTTATGATGAAGTTGCTAATACAAATATAGAAGCGGTATTTGATTTAATTTTAGAAACAGCTAAAAAATATACTTTATCACAAGAAGAAATGCCAGCAAATATTCTTATCATATCTGATATGGAATTTGATTATGCTGTTGATGGAGATGTAAATAAAAAATTGTTTCAAAATATCTCAGAAAGATATATAAATGCTGGATACAAAATACCAAGATTAGTATTTTGGAATATAAATAGTAGAACAGGTACAATACCAATAAAAGAGAATAAATTAGGTGTAGCATTAGTATCAGGATTTAGTACAAACATAGCTGAAATGGTAATGTCAACTGAATTAGATCCATTAAGAATATTGCTTGAAAAATTAGGAACGGAACGTTATAAAAAAATAGCAGATATTTTAGCAGAGTAGCTTGACAAGTGCTAATGTTTATGATAGTATAATAGGCGAAAGATACTTACAGCAACTTAAAAAAAATACAATTATTGGGAGGCTTTTTGTCATTGGTTCAAGTCCAATATTCTTTCCGAATGGTTAGAATTAGCTCAGTTGGGAGAGCAGAAGCATATTATATAGTATCTTGTAAAACGCGTATAAAAGTTCTTACAGCAATATTCAAATGGTTAAAAATTATTGTTTGATAGACAAAATTGAGTTGGTTCGATTCCGACACTTTTAGAACTTTGTTAAAATGAAATTGAAAAGTACATACAGCAATATAATAAGAAACAAACTTTGAATTTGTCAATCTTCCGTACTTTGTAATAATATATAAGCATGTTATAGAACTTGCTTTTTATTTTTGGAACGGAAATTTAGAACGGAAAAATTTGAAACGGAATTTTGGAACGGAAGAATTTGTGTGAAAATTTGTCACCAGAAGAAAATGCCTTGATAAATTGTTATAAATTGGTAAAAACATGTAAAAATAAAAAATAACAAAAAATATTGATAAATAAACAAAAAATGACCGCTGAAAATGGCTTTATAGACAGTTTGAAAAGCAAGACAACATCTTATATTATATCAATATAAAATGGCTTAAAATTGATTTTAGAGAGAATTAGAAGAAGCGGGGAAAATAAGCCAAACAAACAGAATAAAAACATAAAAAAGAAGCCTTTAAAGCTTCTTTTTTTAGTAGTGTTTAGATAAATCATTTAAAAATTTGAATATTAAGTATATGCCACCGAAGAATATTAAAAATGTCCATTTGAAAATCCAACAAATAATATTAAAAATAAAATGAATAATATTTGATTTTTTTTGCTTTTTTTGTTGCTCTATTCTTTGTTGTTGTTTTTCTTCTTGTATTTGTTTTTCTTTTAATGCAATGACAAGTTTTTCTGCTTGTTGTCTTTTTATTTCTTCAAGGTTTGTGTTCTCATCAACTGCTTTGTCTATTTCTTCATCTGATACGTAAGCACCTTGTAACCTGTGAATTTTTTCATCTCCTACCATTTTAAGAAGCATGTCGCCTTTTCCTGTTAGCTTTTCAGCTCCTTTTTCATCTAATATAACGCGACTATCTACTTTGGTTGATACAGAGAAGGCAACACGTGAGGGAATATTCGCCTTTATTAGTCCTGTAATAATATCGCTTGAAGGTCTTTGAGTTGCTACGATTAAATGTACACCGCAAGCCCTCCCAATTTGTGCAATTCTACATAGTAAAGCTTCAAGGCTTTGTTCTTGTAGTGGATTTTTTCTGTTTGCTGTTTCTTCTTGTCTATCTTGTAGAATAATGTCCGCCAATTCATCAATTATTATAACTTTATAGGCAAATTTTGCATTTATTACCTTTTTGTTATAGCTTTCAATATTTCTACAATTATAGGTTTCAAGTTGTCTATATCTGTAGTCAATTTCAAGTAGAGTATTTTTCAATATTTGCTTTGTTTCTATCAAATTATTTGCAATTTCTTTGACTTGTTCGCAATTTTTATAAATGCTCAATTCAACTTTTTTTGGGTCTATCAATGACATTTCTAAATAATCTTTTTTGTAGTTATTTAATAGGTTAATAATCATTGAATTAATAAAAATACTTTTACCGCTTCCAGTTGTTCCAGCGATTAGAAGGTGGGGAGTGTCGCATAAATTTACAACATAGTTTTTATTATTCAAGTCTTTACCTAAACATACTTTTAAGCCTTTTTTTTCTTTGTCTATGTATTCAATATCCTTTAAATATAATGTTTTTCTATTTTTTTTTGGTATTTCAAATACTATTCCGCTAGTTTCAAAGTCTGTTGTAAATTTTATGTTTTTAATTCCTAGTTCTGCGGATAAGTCTTCAATTAATTTCTCTATATTTGCAATTCTTGTTTTATTACTTCTATCAATTTTTATAAAATATCGGTCTACTTGGTAGGCTTCAACAACTTTTTCTATTGAAATATTAATATTATAATTTTTATAAAAATCAATTATATTTTGCTTTATATCTTCCATTTTTACCACCTTTTAACTAAATTTCAATTTTAGTTTCATTCCTTCAAATTCTTGTATCTCTGGAATATTATTTTTTCTTAAATGATAATGTCTATATTTTCCACTTTTAAAAGTTTCATGAAACCATCTGTCATATTGTGCTTCGTTTTTAAAACAATCAGGTATAAAAATTCCTTTCCTAACTTCTTTTTTATTTCTTTTATATTCTTTTCCATTTACTTCAATAATTGTTACAAACATTCTAAATCCCTCCTTTATAAATTTTCATATATTTGCTATGTATTCGTTCAATTCCTTTTGTTTTTGTTCTTCCTTCGTTAGTTCTTCGTTTGATGTCAATAATTCTTGCAATTCGTCTTGATGTCTCCAGTAATATTCAATGTCTATCCAATTAAATCCCATTCTAAACATATATTTTATAAATTCATTATATCCCATTTTTATACCTCCATTTTATAATATTTTTGTTATAATTACAAGTTTTGAATCTTTCCGTTTATCTATTTACCCAGTAACCTAAGCAATTAATATTTTTATTGTATCTTTTATAATATCTTTTAAGCCTTTCTATGTATTCGTCAATTAAAATGTCAATTATTGATTTTATAAATATTTTTTCATCTGCTGTTAAATCTCTTATATATGTTAAATTGCTTATCTTGTCGGATTTATAACTACAAGCTACAGTTACTAAATTATCATTTGCTCCATTATATGGATTGTATAAGTACGCGTTTTCTATGTCTTCGTTGTATCTTGTATATTTTGAACCGTTCAATTTCATATTTTCTTGTATAAATAATTCCTCGGTTTTTTCTGGTATAGGTTGCTCATCATCGAACCATAAAGTTTTTTCAATTCCTGGTTTACTAATATTTAATATTATGTATAAATTGTCGTTTGTTTTGAATATAATGTAATCGTTTATAAGCTCCTGAAAATGCTTATTGTCCTTTTGTTCAAGTTTTAATAAATAATCGTTATAATATGTTTTATTCAATATATATTTTTTTTCTTCTAAATTTTCAATTTTTTTCATTTTTAACACCTTTTAACCTTTCTATTTTTAATATATTTCTTTTATGAAATAACCAAGTTCGCTTTCCACTGTTTCTTTAAATTTTGAGCCATCCTTTATTAGTTCTATAATGTCTTTGTCTGTGTAGTCGATTTCCTTTAATTCTTTTACTATTTTTTCTAATATTAACATTTTATTGATTCCTTTCTTTTTTATATTTGGGAGGGAAGAAACCCTCCCTTTGACTTATGATAGCTTGTTTAATTGTTTATAGATCCAATCTGCTAAATCAACTTTAAATAACTTACAACTTATGAATTGTATTAAATTTACTATTATTGTTGGGATTATAAAGAATAAGCTGTAAATTATAACAATTATTAAATTTGTCATTTGTAAAAATCTCCTTTCTGAGTTTTACAGATACTTGACAATATTTATTTTTTTGTGTTAATATATAAAAAGAGTGTATAAATAAATATCGTGGGGATATTTGAAAAACTCTATTTGATGGTTAAGTGTTCCAGCACTTGCCATCTTTTTTAATAAAAAATAGTTATTTCTTATTATGCTTATATTATAACATAGTTATAACTATATGTCAATACTTTTTTATAACTTTTTTAATTTTTTTTATGATTTATGATGTATCTTTCAATAGCTTTTTTGGCTACATTTGAGAACTTGTCCCCGTTTTCTTCTAATAGCTTGTCGAATATTTCGGCGTCATGTTTTGGCACTTTTACAGTATATCTTTTGAATCTTTCATCTTGTATTTTATTATTTTTTATGAAATATTCAAGCTGTTTTTTCTTTTCTTCTTCGGTCATTTCTTTCACCTCCTTAATAATTATATTTATAATAACATAGTTATAACTAAAAGTCAAGCTTTTTTATAAAATATTTTTACTTTTTTTCTAATACGGACGCCGTAGGGACAAAATCTTTGATTTTGGATATTCGACAGAATACTGGCATATAATAGATCATCAAGCAATATTCCATAAATACATATATTACATTATTTGAATATTGCGTACATATGTATTTATATTTGTATGTATAATAATATTAAATAGTATTTATTATATATTGTTTTAGTAGTATATGATATGATAACAATTATATATTATATATTTGTTACCATTTTATATTTTTATATATATAATAAAAATAAGCTATTGCATTATTTATTGCATTACTTTTTTATTATAAGCCTTGTAATGCTTGATATGACTACATTGTATCAATTGCAAATATGGCTTAGTTAGTCATATATGTTTAATTCTTGTGCTTGCGCCTGCACCTGCCCCTATATAGTGAAGTTCGCAGGGGTGCATTGTTACCCACTTAAACAACCATAAAAATCAAAAAGGCTTTATTATATTTTTTATGCAATATTTCTGCACAAAAAATAAATTTTATTTGATTTTTTATTCAAATTTTATCATTGTCAATTTTGGAAGTATTGATATAAGTACATTTGGTCATTTGATGAAAAAAAATAAAAAAATTAGCAGTCTCTATTGACAACTGCTAAAATTTTTGATAATATAATTATAATTTAATAAGAGAAGCTTTAGAAATTAAGCAATGTAGATAACTGATTTAACAAGTCAGATTTATTTACATTGCTTTTTATTTTGTTTGTTATTATTTACAATATAATAACTTATACCAGAAAAATAGGGTTAAAAAGACAGGCTTTAGTTGGGGTTGTAAGAGTATTTGGATTTAAAAAAGTGGAACTTAAAATTCCATTTTTGAAGAAATATGGAACTTTAAATTCCATTTTGAAGGAGGACTAATCAGGAGTAATACAAAATCAATAAAAAAAACTGTAACAATAAATAGTGATGGAGAATTTAATACAAGGTTTTCAGTTGTAGATAGCTTGTTTTCAAAAAAAGGACTAATATTTGAATACAACAAAGACAAATTATGGTTGCCTTTTGATAGACAGTTGCCAGAATGCTGTACAATAAATGATTGTGGAAAATTTTATAAGATTTTACACTATGTTATTGGAGATAATCAGCTATTAGGATATAGAAGTAATAAAATAAAGCCTTTAACAGTAGAAAAAATGTCAGAAATATTTGGTTGTAGTGATAGACAAACTAGAAAATTTGTTAAAAAGATGAAAGATTTAACTGTTTTAAAGGAAGTAAATATAAATGATACAAAATGGTATGCTGTAAATCCATTGTATGGTTTAAGAACGAAGTATTTATCAACTACAACTTTTATAATATTTCAAGAAGAATTACTACCAATATTACCACATTGGGCTATACAGAAGTTTTTTATGGAAGTACCAGAAATAACAGACAAAATAGTAGTAAAGAAATAGAACAGTAGATTTGAAGGAGCGAATTAGATGTTAGATTTTATATTAGATGTAATATTTTTAATTTTTATATGTTATTGGAATGGATATTTAATTAAAAATGCAATAAAGGCTTTTTATTGTAAAACTTATGTTGTATTTGGTGCTTATTGCACATTAGTATTTTACAGTTTTGTTATTCTAATGAAGTATTTTCTTTACCAATAGAACAGGAGTGAAATAGATGATAGTATTAAGTTTTATATTTATGGTTATATGTAGCCTTGTATCAATGATAATGATGTTTTTATCTGGATATATCTATGCGAATAGAAATAAAGATGTTATTTATTTAGGAAAGCATATAGTGCTTGAAAAGAAGAAAAAGGAGTAGTTATGAAAGGATATAATCCAAAAGGAGACGAAGAAAGTAAAAATAGTACTCCACCTAATTGTGGTAGTAGTGTTATGAAGCCTAAACTATTTTGTCCATATTGTCAGAAGAAATACATACAGGCAACAGTAATTACATATAACGAAGATAATGTAGAAACTGGTCATATAACATCAGAATATTATAAAAATCAAGAGTGCCAGAAAGAAAAATGTGGTGCTTGGCACAGAGGAAGGTGTAGGTATGGAAAGCAAGTTTTTAAGTAAATATGTTGATAAAGATAACTTAGATGAAGATAAAATGGCAGAAGATCTAATAACATTTATGCTACAAGTAGGATTAAAAGAAAAAAGAATAAATGCAATGTTAGAAGAATGTGAAAATGAAAAAAGTGTTGATTTGTTTATGGAATATTATCAAAAAAGAAAAGAATTAGCAGAAGAATATATAGAAAAGATAAAACAAGCAGAAAAGGAGGAAGATAATGAAAAAGAGTAAATGGAAAGTAGTTCCAAGAAAAAGTAAATTAAAAAAGTTTAACGATTGGATTTTAAAGAATTGTAGAGAAATATATATCTTTTTTGCTGGAGCAGATTTTTTTGGTATAGTAGAAAGCATTTTTATAAATCGATGGATAGAATTACTATTGTTCGCAATTCATTTTATATTTATGATTTTTCTTATAATTCTTATAAATTGTATGAAAAATAAGGAGGAAGAAAATGAAAATAATGATTAGTCAGCCAATGAATGGCAAAACCGAAGAGCAAATAAGAAAAGAAAGAGCAGAATTGGTGAAGAAATTAGAAGAACAAGGACATGAAGTATTAGATACAATTTATACTGATGAAGTCCCAGAAGGATATGATGCAAGGATATATTATCTTTCAAAAGCAATAAGAGCTATTGGCAAAGCTGATGCAGTTGTATTTATGAAAGACTGGGAAAATGCAAGAGGTTGTAGAATAGAAAATCAAGTTGCTCTTGCTTATGGAAAATTTATTAAAATATTATAGGAGGAGAATAATGTTGAAGTTATATTTAATTTCAGTTCTAATATATTTAATATTTTTTGTTGTATACAAGATTCTTATTGAATTTGTAGTAGATGAAGAAAAGATGAATGAAAGAATTAAAAAAATTGAAGCTATAACAAAACCAAGGAAAAAGGAGAAAAAAGTTAATTGGTTTTACATTATTATAGCAATTTCGTTAGTACCGATATTGAGATTATTGGTAATAATAACACTATTTGAAATAACTTTTATGTCAGACAAAAGATTTGAGAGATTATTGGAGATATTGAAAAGAGAGTAGTTTTCAACAGTTACTAACTATGTAATATATAGTTAAAGGACTGTGAAATATATTACCTATGCCAAATAGGGTATAGAGGACGCACGGCATTGTAAGCAATAGCCGTATATATGTGTAGTGGCGGAATAGACAAACTAAAGCACTTAGTTTGGTAAAAAGTATGGAGTAATAAGCCTGCTTAATAGTAGACGCAAAGTAGATAATAACAGCCGACTAATAATCGGAAGGTGAGTTCGTAATGCCAGTAATAGAATGTTATAGTCATAATAGGTGCAAATCCTATTCTAACACAAATTACCTATCTACCAAGAAGTAGAAAAGGATTCTGGAAATGTATTGCTAAAACGGACGGCTTAGTGTCCGATTGACTAAGAGTTTAGTGTATATACATTTTTTGCTAAAACTCGACAAATAATGGGGAGATAAACAGTAGAGAATAATGGGAGAACATAACTCGCTCTATAGTTGATACTAGTTATATTATCTTTCGGTCGAGAGCCATATATGTGTCTTTAGCTCAGTTGGTAGAGCATCTGGCTGAAGCCCAGAGTGCCTAAGTTCAATCCTTAGAGGACACACCATTTATATATGCGTTCTTTAGTGTAATGGTAGCACAATAGTCTCCAAAACTATTAGTATTGGTTCAAATCCATTAAGACGTGCCATTAAATATATTATTACCCAAGTGCTAAACCGTAATATCATACGGCTTGGAATTACCCAATAAGTAGTCAGCCATAAGGATACTTTTGGAAGGTTGCTTTCTATGTATAGCAATATGCATAGAGGAGATGTAAAAGTCAATAATGGGTAATGTGCAAATATTATCGCTTAATAAAACACTAGAGTTGTCGTAGTCATAATAGACGGTACTGTGGACAATAAGCCTATATCTCATTGTTAGCCACAATGAAGCAATGTAGGTAATGCTAAATAAGACTATTTCTTGTGAAGGTACTGAAAAGTACCTATAAGACATAACTAGGTTAAAGTAGCTCAAACGAGATAATTACAGAACAAAAGTATTTTTTGTATTAGGCAAATACAAAGACAAATTATCTGAATGATGGGTGAAATTTACAAGTAATCAATCTTGTATGTGCTGGAAAGGGGCAAGAAGTTATAAGGTCGCTACTTATAGCTCAGACTTGTCTTCACAATGGTTGAACAATTAAGTAGGTAATAGTTTGTAAGGGGAAACTCTAATAATATATTTGAATTTATTTTATGAGGTGATTTAAATAGGTATAGTTATAAAAGAATGAGATATAATGGAAGTTTTATAGATGAGCATAGGCTTGTTATGGAACAATACTTAGGTAGAAAATTAAGACCAGATGAAATTGTTCATCATATTAACGGAAATAAAAGAGATAACAGAATAGAAAATTTACAAGTAATGACATTATCTGAACATTTAAGATTACATAACCAAAATAGACCACCAATGTCAGAGGAAACAAGAAGAAAGTTGTCAGAAGCACTTAAAGGTAGATTTGTTGGAAATAGAAATAAAAGTAGCAAAAAAGTTGAACAATTAGATTTAAAAGGAAATGTCTTAAATATTTTTGGGTCTGCTAGAGAAGCTGGAAGATATTTAGGAGATGAGAGAAAAAATGCACATATTTCCGATGTTTGCATAGGAAGACGTCAAGTTGCTTGGGGTTACAAGTGGAGATATGTTGAATAATACATGCAGGTTGGTGTAATAGTAGCATACAAGGATCCTAGCCTTGAGATTCTTCTGCGATGGAGAGCCTGCAACCATTGTAGAATATACAAGCAAAGTAATTACTAGCTTGTTTTGAGAGAGCATTGTAATGCTTTCTCCTATATCGGAGTGTAGCTCAGTTGGTAGAGTGCGTGTTTTGGGAACATGAGGTCATAGGTTCAAAACCTGTCACTCCGACCAGTGCAGAAATGCACATAACTCTTTTCCTAGTAAGGATATTGCTGTTATTATAATGGCAATATTCATATATTATCCTTTAGTTTAGCTGGTAGAACATATGCCTTTGGAGCATAGAAGCCTTGTCCGAATCAAGGAAGGATAGCCAAATTATAAGATAGTATGTAAGATATATAAGGACGAAAGTAGTACAATGCAAAACATAGTATGAAGTGGTGTAAGTCTGAAAGTCGAAAGGCAAACGACCTAGCGGTAAAAGTGAGAGGAGGTCGGTAAAGTGGAGTTCGAATCCCACTATGTATCTTACATAGTGTCTTATAGAAAAAGGAGTATTTATGGATTTTGAAAGATATGGCAAAATAAAATGTGCTTCATTAAGGTTAGGAGATAAAATTTATATAGGAGAAACACACGCACATTGTTTTGCTCAAGATAAAACAGGTATTTTAAGGAATGCAGAACAAGGATTTTTAACGGAAAATGGATTTTTGTTGATAGAAAAAAAGCATTAGAAATAGCGAAGTATTTTAATCAAATAAAAATAAAACATCCATCAGATGATGAACTTTATAGCGAAGACTATTTAGAGAGATAGGAGTAATAATGATAACTGTTGGAAAAATAGTAAAAAATGAATTAGATAAAAGAAATATGTCACAAATGGATTTACTACGAAAAATGCAGAGTTTAGGTTTTGATGGAGTATATAAAATGCATATAAACAATATTATAAACGGAACAGATACAATAATACGTTATGGGTTGATACGAAAAATAGAGATAGCATTAGATTTGCCAGAGTTTACTTTAATAAATATGGCAGGTAGACCAAGTGAAGCAAAAATAAAGCAATTAAAGGAGATAAAAACAAATAAATGAAAGGAAGGAAGTATATATGATTGAACAAGAAAAACATAAATTAGAAATAGTACCAGAATATGCGACAACAACACATATATATCTTGATGGAAAAGAATTAAAGCATATTAGAGCTTATAAAATAGAACAAGAGGCTGGAGAAATGCCAAAAGTAACAATAGAATTAAATGGTTATTGGTTTAAGTATGAATTAGATAAGAATTATTATATACATTTTAATAAAACAAACATATTTAAAAGAGCTTGGGAAAGTTTAAAAGTGTTTTGTAATCGTATGATAGGAAAATATAATGGATATAAAGCTAGAAAGAAAGGTGAATAATATGATAGAAATGAAACAAGATGAAAATGGGATAACAATTAAATCTGACAATAGTGATAATATGCACGAACTAATGAAAGAAATCAAAGAAAAAACAAAAA
The DNA here is from genome assembly GCA_947628825.1 of uncultured Clostridia bacterium. Classification (GTDB taxonomy): domain Bacteria; phylum Bacillota; class Clostridia; order TANB77; family CAG-508; genus CAG-793. The sequence goes on from CANRBH010000002.1 coordinate 51,608, forward strand.
TGTTAATAGATAAATACAATGTAGAATATGTAGATTTATATATAGATGATAAAAAAGATGTATATGTAGAAGTAAGAATATAGGAGGATAGTATGAATTTGGAACAAGAAGCATTGATAAATTTTGCACAAAGTTGTTTTAAAGAAGCAGGATATAAAATGAGCATAGAACAATTAGAAAAACAATTAAGCTTAAAAGAAGAAATAATAAATGCGATGGCAGATTGTATAGCTTTTGGTGGAAAGATATATGAAGGAAAGCCAGAAAAAGTAAAAGAATATTTTGAAAAGAAAGCAGAATGGAATATTGAAAATAAGGAGTAATGTTGTAGGCAAGATTATAAACAGGTAATTGAAGAAGTTATAAAAATACTTAAAACAAAGAAAAAACTTGATGAATATAGTAGGCTAGAAATGTGTAATAACTTGTATTCATTGTTATTACAGTATTTTGATAGTCCAAAAAGAGAAGATAAAAATAAACAAGAGATAGAATTGTCTGCTTGCAGATATGCAATTACAACCCTAATTCCAGTAGTAGAAAGTAGGGTTTATAATGCTGAGCCTGAATATATGCCTAAATATTATGAATTATGGGAGAAAGCTTATGCTTTCGCAGGAAGAAGGTCATTAGAACACTTTATTTTGTATATGGAGATGGATATGCCTATGCAATCCAGAGTATATACGAATAGAAGAAATGTTTTAAGACCTTTTGTTTTTTATCTTAATAAATCCGCTTTTGATTCTAAATTACAATATATAGAAGCTTCATTCCCTCCACGGATATGGGAAAAGTTATACTTTAAATATGTTTTCTGCATGGATTTTTGGAATAGATATGAATAATAGTATTTTAAGATGGTCTTATTCACAAGAATTAGTTTTAGGATTTAGTAGAACAATACAAGGGCTTATAAAAAATCCTAGGTATAGTAATGTATTCACTCAATATAAAATATATGGGGACAAGCCATTTGAAAAAGAAAAAGAAAGTGACTGGATATTGAAAGGTAGCAATACTCAAAAATCGCATATTGCGAGAACAAGAGAGGGCTCATCTACTGGAGAAAGAGCAAATAAAGCACTTATATTTGATGATATGACAAAAGGTGCAGAAGAAGCAACTAATAGTGAGATTCATAATCTGATTTATACAAAATGGAATACAGAATGGTACAACAGAAGGACTGACCCAAGTGTTACATATATCTTTGTAGGTACAATGTGGTCACCAGAAGATATATTAAATAGAACTATGTCAGATATTGAGGCAACACACGAAATGAAACCTAGTAAAATAAAAGGCTTTGAAAAATATGTAATGGAAGCTATTGATGGATACGCAGTATTTATAAAAGTACCATTGCTAGATGAAAATGATGAAAGTACTTGTTCACAAGTAATGACGACCGAAGAAGCAAGAAAAATGAGAGATACATCAGATCTATTTAGTTTTAGCTGTGTATATCAACAAGACCCTATTGCTCCAACAGGCTTGGAATTTGCAGACGAGAATTTGGAACACTTTGATAGATTACCTAGATTAGAAAATGGTGAAGAAAAATGTGAACCTTATGCTCTTGGTGCCTTAGATACAGTAAGAAAAGGAAAAGATAATATTGCAATGCCAATCTTTAAAACAGATGGAGAAAAATATTATTTTGTGGATTGTATATTTAATAAAAAGGCTATGACAGAACTCTATAAAGATATTGTGGATAAAATAATACAGCATAATATTATAAAGTTTGTAGTTGAAAATAATACAGATACATCATTGAAAACATTGTTAGATAAGATGTTAGAAGAAAAAGGATATTATAACTGTACAATAATTGAAAAATATAATACAGCCAAAAAGGAAAAGAGAATAAATGATACAAAAGGTCTAATATTAAGAAAAATAGTATTTAAAGAGAAAAAAGATTATAAGCCTAATACTGACTATGGTAGATTTATGAAGAATTTTACTACATATAGTTTTGATTATCCAAATAAAAATGATGATGCTCCAGATAGTATGGCTTTATTTACAACAGAAATAATATTAAATGGTGCAAGACCAAGTGTACCAAAACCAATAAATAGAGCAATTTTAGGAATATAAGGAGGTAATAAATAGGACTACAAAATGTTGGGATTGTTGGAATTGGGATAAATGCTATAAATATTTATACGGTAATAAAAAACAAGAGTATATGAAAAAAATAGATAGAATAAAGGAAGCAAATGGAGATTTAATGATTAGAGTATGGGAATGTGATAATTTTGAAAGGGTTGCAGATGATATTCCTATATATATTTCTGAAAAAATAAAAAAAGGTAATTTACATAATTCGGGAAATGTAAGAATTTTAATTATACGTGATATAATTAAACCAGAAGAGTAATATGCTAGGCATATTGGGTAAATAGATACGGTAATAGTTGGAGGGAATAGGTATCTATACTAATTCACTCCATCAAGTCTGTCGAGAGATGATATTTTATTATTTCTCGATGGATAATATATGGAGGTAGAATTAGGGAAGAAAAGGAGATTAAAGAAAAGCAAGTAACTACAGCTGAAAGACCAACAGATGCACCAACAACAGTAAATCCCGTAAATGAAAGCTGGCAAGTATTTTTTGGTAGAAGAATTTTAACACATTCAATGAAAAAATCAGAATTAAATGCTGAAAGTATTAGAAGAATACTTCCACAAGTGTTAAAAGAACACGATAAAAATGCTAATGAAATAGATTACTTGTATAACTATTATAAAGGTAGACAGCCAATACTAGAGAAAACAAAGGTTGTAAGACCAGAAATAAACAATAAAGTATTAGAAAATCACGCATTTGAGATTGTCGAATTTAAAAAGGCTTATGTTTATGGTGAGCCAGTTCAATATGTTCAAAAAGGTGAAAAGGATAATGAAGTTGTAAATCCTGAAATATCAGAGCTTAACAAATTTATGGAGAGCGAAGATAAATCGAGCAGAGATAAAGAATTAGCTGAATGGCAATATATTTGTGGTACAGCTTATAGATGGATAGACATAGACAATGAAGCGGACTTAGAAGATGAAGATGCTCCATTTGAAATAAGGACATTAGACCCAAGAAGAACTTTTGTAGTTTATAATTCTGGAGTTAGAGGGGAGCAATTATTCAGTGGATATATTAACTATTTTAGCGAAAATATTCAATTAGATAATGGAGAAACACAACTTAGTAGATATAGAATTATAACTATTTACACAGAAGATAAGATGTATGAATATAGAGAAAGTTTTGGCAATACTGGAAATGTACAAAATCTTGAAATAATGCCATTTAATTTGCAATTGACTGATACAGAAAATAAAACTGTAAAACAATATCCATTGTTAATAAAAGGACATAGGATTGTAGAATATCCACTAAATCAAGCAAGATTAGGTTTAATAGAATTATGTATGTCTGCATTAAATTCAATAAATCAAATAAAATCAGATGATTTAGATGGTATAGACCAATTTATACAAAGTTTATTAGTGTTTATAAATCAAGAAATAGATGTTGATAAATTTAAGCAATTGGTACAAGCTGGAGCAGTAGAAGTAGCAACTTCTGAGCCTAATAAACCCGCAGATGTAAAATTATTGACAAATCAATTAGTACATAGCGAAACAAAGGTTGTAACAGATGATTTGTATAACAATGTATTAACAATTTGTGGAATACCAAGATTAAATCATAAAGCATCTGGTGGAGATACTGGACAAGCAAGATTGCTTGGTGAAGGTTGGACTATGGCAGATGAAAGAGCAAAACAAGATGAGCTTTCATTTAAAAAATCTGAAAGACAGTCTTTAAGGTTAGTATTGAAGATTTGTAAATATAAAAATAAATTAGAAAATTTGAAAATAGGTGATATAGATATTAAATTTACAAGAAATAAGTCAGACAATTTACTTGTAAAAACACAAGGCTTAATGAATATGAAACAATCACAAGTACCACCTGAAATAGCATTTACAATTTGCGGATTATTTAGTGACCCAAACGATGTATATGCTAAAGCTAAAGTATATTATGGGGACAATTTCTGGCAAGCTGAAAACGTAAATAATAATAACGATTTGGTTGATAACAACGAAATCGAAAATCAAAACGATAAAGCTCAAAAGAAAGAAAACCAAAGTATAAATAATGTCTTAGTTGGCGAGGACAAAAAGCCAACCACACAAAACGAGGGAGAGGCTCGTAATAAAGCTAGTGTGAGAAAGGAACAATAATGGATGATGAATTAGGTTCAATTTTAGAAAATGCTGAGTTAACTAACGAAGCAAAAACAGAGGCGATAAAAGCCTTAGTTGGAAAGAGTTTTGTTTCCAACGACCAATACAATAAAGCAAAGGCAAAACAAACAGAACAAACAAATGCTTATAATGCCTTGAAAGCTGAATTTGATACTTTCAAAGAAAGTAAAATGTCAGATGAAGAAAAACAAGCAGAAGCTTCAAGAAAAATGCAAGAACAATATCAAAAAGCAAATTTAACAATTAGCAAAATGTATGCAGAAAACACTTTTGCAAAAGCTGGATTCAAGGAAGATGATTACAAGGATATTCTTGATAACATTGTTAGTGAAGATACAGATAAAACAAAAGGATTAGCTGAAACGATATGTGCTACTATGTTAAAACAAAAAGCTGATATTGAAAAAGCAATGAAAGATAAAATTATAAAAGGTCAAACACCACCACCTGCTGGAAATGATAATGACAAAGGTAGTGGAGATGATATAGAAAATCTAAAAAAATTGTATCAAGAAGCTGTTGAAAAAAATGATTTTCCAAAAATGGCTTATTATACAAGATTAGTGCAAGAAGCACAAATGAAACAAAAAAATATTTAGGAGGTAATGTAATAGGAACGAGACAGAAACAGTACAATCATTTGGAGTATTAAACTACTCAGGTATGTTATTCAATAAGGGTAACACAAGAACACCATTCTTATCAATGATAGGAGGTAAAACTGGATATACAAATTCAGTAGAGTTCGTTTTAGGACAAGAATATGCAACAGAGGAAGGAGATATACCAGCAATATCTGAAAATGCTTCATTGAAAGCACCAGATGCTTCATATATCACAAGAAGTCAAAATACTAATGTAACTCAAATATTTATGGATAGTGTTGCAATATCTTATGCAAAACAATCTAATATGGGAACATTAGCAGGAGCTAATATTGCAGGACAAACTGCAAATCCACAAAACGAATTAGACTTCCAAGTAGCTAATAAAATGGCTAAGTTAGGAAGAAGCATTGAAAAAACATTTATGCAAGGTAAATACAACAAAGCTACAGCTGATAGTGAGATAAATAAAACAAGAGGTATTTATGAAGCTATAACTAAAAATGTTGTAGAGGCTGAAGGAAAAACATTAAATATTTGGTTATTAAATCAAGTTGTAAAGAAAATAGCAGATGCTAATGGAGATGTTTCTAATCTATATGTATGGACTGATAACACAGGAATTAATCAATTACACGGAGATGCAGTTGAATTAGGTGTTCCTATGGGAGAATTTAGAGCTAATGAATATGGAATTAGAATAAGAGATTTAATATTACCAACTGCAACAGTACATATTGCAGAAGGTCAATTTATAGAAAAAGGAACAGCATTATTGCTTAACTTTGATGTAATTAGACCTATTGAGCAACCAGTACCAGGTAAAGGAAACTTTTTCTTAGAGCCACTTGCTAAAACAGGTGCAGGAGAAAAATATCAATTATTTGGACAAATTGGTTTAGACTATGGTAATGAATTATTCCACGGAAAAATTACTGGATTATCTACTGAATTTACTCCACCAAAAGGAAGAAAAGTAGTAACAGTAACAGAAACACCCTAAGCCAGCCACGTCAAAAGTGGCAATACCAAGCGGAGAAACTTCATTAAACTTAGGTGAAAAGACAGTTCAAGATTTGTGTGAAAACCTAAGTATTGAAGGTGATAACGTTAAAGGTTCACTAAAATATGTTGAAAACTGGACTGAATTTTCAAAGACTGATAATAGTGGAAACTTCTTACCTTTATATTTTGAAGAAGCAAAAGGTCAAGCAAAAGGAACAGTAAAAGTAGAGTTGAAAGGTACAGGAGCTAAATTAAAGAAACCAGTTGCAGTTGATGAAAAAGATGGCTTAATAGTGTTCCAAATTCATAACAAAGATAATACACTTGAAATTACTCAAGAAGGTAAAGAAACAAGAACTCTTAAATTAAGTGAACTTGAATTAAAGCAACAAGACTAAATAAAAAGGAGGACTAACCTATGACTGAAAATGACCAACTAAAAAGAATGAGATTAAAAATATTAGAAAATGCTGATGATGACAGCAAAGATGATATTTTCAAAATCAATTTAGAAGAAGCCAAATACAGATACCTTAGGTTAGTCTATCCTTATGATAGAACAGTAACAGAATTGCCTGATGATAGGGCAAAAGATTGGCAAACTAGATGTGCAATAGAACTCAACAAATTAGATGAATTAGGTGATGAAGCAAATTACACTCAATATTCAGAAAATGGCTTAACTTATGCAAGAGCTAAAGCTGGTCTTTCAGAAGATTTGTTAAATGAATTACCACCAGCAAAGGCAGGTGTTCCAGTATAGGAAAAAAGAATGGAACAAGAAAATTTGGATAGCAAAGAAAATAGGAACAGAAGAAAATGATTATGGAACTGAAATTCCTATATATGATAAGCCAGAAGAATATATGATGAATGTTCAGCCATTATCTAGTGAAGCAGATATTGCAGAGTTTGGTGAAAATGCCAAGCAAGTACAAAGAGCAGTTATTGAATATAAAAAATACTTTGGTAAGTTTAAGGAGTTTGATGTAGCATATTTAGATGGTGTTACACCAGATGGAGAAGAAGTAAATGGTGAAAATGCTAATTACAGATTATATCCACCAAGAAATCAAAATAAAGTAATTCTATTGTATTTTGAGAGACTAACAGCAAAGTAGGTGATATGTATGCAAATGAATTTAAATACTAAACATACAATGAGGTTGTCTATTTCAAGTATAAATGAATATAAACAGATGCTAGAGCAATATAAGAAAAAACTTCCACAAGTTGCAGAAAATATCGTAAGAAGAGTATCAGAAGTAGGATTACAAGATAATCATAAATCTACTGAACTATTACCAGTAAAAAATGAAGGTAGTGTAGTTAGTGGAGGAATAAAAACTACAGATAAAATTGATACTTACAGAGAATTTGGAACAGGTATTGTAGGAAGTCAAAATCCACATATTGAAGAATATTTAAAAGAAGTTGGTTGGAAATATGATGTAAATGAACATGGTGAAAAGGGTTGGAAATATCCAAAAGGAGATGGCACCTATGGTTGGACAAAAGGTATTCCAGCAAGTAAGAAATTTTATAATGCTATAAGAAAAATGGAAGAAGAACTACCAAATATAGCAAAAGAAGAATTAAGTAAGTAGGAGAGTGATTTAATATGGCAATGCCAGATGTATATGACCAAATATTCCAATATGGAAAGAAATATATAAATGAAAAATCAAAATATTCTCCAAAGATACTTAAAGATACACCACCAGATAAAACATTTCCACTAATTATTATTAGGGAAATTAGAGATGATTTATATGATGAAAACTTAGATAAAACAGACCAGAGATTTAACATAGGATATGAAATAGAAATATATACAATAAACAAAGGACAAGTTGCAAAACAAGAAATTGCAAACGAGCTAATTAAATTAGTTAATGATGTTTTTGATGTCCATTATGGATTAAGAAGAACATTTAATCAACAAATACCTAATGCAGATTCTGATGTTTATCGTCATGATATGCGTTTTGAAGGTAAAGTTGATGAAAATAAAATAATTTATAGGAGGTAATTTAATAGGGACGAAGAAGTAGTAGCAATCAATGACCAAGGTACAATGTTGTACGTAAAAGGTGAAACAAAATATGAAGAATTAGTAGGTATCAAATCAGTACCAGCTAGTGGTGCAGAAGGTGGAACAATTGAAGTAACAGAATTAAAAAGTAAAAGAAAACAATACATAGATGATAGAGTTGATACACCAGCACAAGACTTTACTTATAACAGAACAGATAAGAAATATGAAGCTGTAAAGAAATACTGTGATGGTAAAGTGCATGAATTTTTAGTTTATTTCCAAGATGGTACTGGAACTTATATTAAAGGTACAGCTCAAACTTGGAAAAATGAAATTACTGCTGGTTCAGCACAAGAAGCAACACTACATATAGTTGCAACAGATATAGAAGATAAAACAGCAGAAGAAGTTACACCAATGATACAAGGAGAATAGTTAAAATAAAAGATGGAGGAATTAGATTATGAGTAAATTGATGGAAATTGAAGTAAAAGATAAGAAATATTTGTTAGGTTATCCAACAAGAAAAGATGCAATTAGAGCAGAAAATGCAGGCTTAGATGTAAGCAATATAAAAATATTAAGCATGACAGAAGTATTATTTTATTCTGGATTACTTGCTAAACAACCAGCAATTAGTAGAGAAAAAGCAAATGAAATAATGGAAGATTATTTAGCAGAAGGTGGAGATTTGGAAGAAGTAACAAAATTCTTAACTGAACAATATGTGGCTTTTACAAAATCCCCAGATGGAATGAAGAAAAAGAAAGCCAAAATAATAGAAATGTAGAAAAGTCAACTGGGGAAGAAAAAGAATATACCAAATTAAAAGAGTTCTTTTATGACTTTTTGCTACCAATGGCAATTACTTTCGGTATGTCTACAAGAGAATTTTGGGAAGATGACCCAGAGTATCTTTGGGCATACCGAAAATCATATATGGACAAAATTAAATCACAACAAGAAACAGATAATTTTAATGCATGGTTAAACGGTTTATATGTATATAATGCTGTAAGTATAAGTTTGCATAATGGCTTTGGAAATGGCAGTGCTAAATCATATATGAAACAACCTATTGATTTTTCTAAAAAAACAAAAGAACAGATAGTAGAAGAAAGAGAAAATAGTATAAAAGAACAATTAAAACGAGGTAAAAGAGCATTAAGTAAAGGAGTAGGTAAATAGGGCTGATTACAATGTAGGTAATTTAGAAAGTGAAATAAAAGTACAATTTAGTCAAGCAGTAAGTGCATTAAATCAGACTACTACTGCTCTTAATGGTGTAGTATCTTTATTAAAGGATACTAATTCACAATTAAATAATTTAAAGAACAACACAGGAATAAAAAAAATAACAAAAGATACTACTGAATTACAAAACATTTTAGATGAAAAGAAATACAATAAGGACATAAGAAAAGCATTAAATATAGGTGGAATTGCCTATGGATTAAAAAAGAGTTGGAATACATTATCAAATATCACAAGTGCTAGTATAGATATGATAGAAACAACGAACCTTTTTGAAGTACAAATGGGTAAAGTTGTAGATGAGTACGGTAACTTAGATATAGCACAAAGTCAGTATTATACAAAAGCAATAGATTTTCAAAATAAAATGAATGAGAAGCTTGCGACTAATAAGTCTGAAATGGAAAAGTATCAAGCTATGTATTATGGTATGTTAAATTCTCAACTAGGAAGTGATAATAAAGAAGCTTCATATTTAATGTCTGAAAGTCTAACCAAAGCAGGATATGATATAGCTTCTTTATATAACTTAGATGTAGATGATGCTATGAATAAATTAAAATCAGGACTAGCAGGACAAATAGAGAGTTTAAGACAAATAGGTATAGATGTATCAGAAGCATCATTAGCAAAAGTATTAGATCAAGTAGGAATAGATAGAAGTGTTCAACAATTATCTTACGCAGAAAAAGAAGTAGCAAGATATATAGCAATAGTTCAACAAGCAGGACAAGCACAGGGAGACTTTGCTCGTACATTTGAGCAACCAGCAAATCAAGTAAGAGTATTTAAAAATCAATTAGTAGAATTAAAACAAGTAGCAGGTTCATTCTTTATAGGATTATTTGGTCAAGTAATGCCAGCAATAAATGGTATTATTATGGCTATTAAAGAAGTTTTAAAAGCCTTAGGTGCTGTATTTGGATTTGAAGTAAATACAGGTAATTCTTCATTAGGAGCAGTAGCAGATACTATGGGAGATATAGATAGTGGCATAGGTAGTGCTACTAAAAAAGCCAAAGAGTTCAAAAAGCAACTTATGGGCTTTGATGAAATAAACAATATTACACCACCAAGTGAAAATAATGGAGGCTCTGGTGGAGGTTCTGTTACTGGTATAGATAGTGCTTTATTAGATGCTTTAAAAGAGTGGGATAATAAAATGGATAGTATCTCTGGAGAAGCACAAAAAATAAGAGACAATATACTTGAATGGCTTGGTTTTACAAAAGATGTAAATGGCAACTTAGAGTGGTCTTGGAAAAATATGAATGGTATTGCAAAAGTCCTTTCGATTGTAGCTGGAATAGTTGGAGGAATATATGTAATAGGAAAATTAACTAAGTTAGTAACTTGGTTGAAAACATTATTCACTATATTAAAAACTGGTAAAGGTGCAACTACTACATTTGGATTAGGATTGCAGACTATAAGTAAGGCATTTAAAACCTTAAAAACAGGAATTTCATTAGCTATTAGTCAATATAAAATATTCAGAGAACAAGGGAAAGGGGTTATTGAATCTCTATCAAAAACATCAAGTAATATGTTTACATTGAAAGAAAAAATAACAGGAGTAACAGTTGGACTTGCTTCTTTAGTTGGAGGTTGTACTTTAGCATATAATGGAATGTATGAAATAGGAAAAGGAGCTAAAGATGCTTCTGAAAATATAGGAAAATTGATAACATCAGCAGGTCTAGCAATAGGAGGAGGAGCATTAGCAGGATTTATGCTTGGAGGTCCAATAGGAGCTGGAATAGGAGCTATCGTTGGATTATTAGCAGATGCAACCTCAATGCTATTTGGTTTTATAGATGCAGAAGAAGAACAAAAAGCTTATGCAAATTTATATGATGGACAAGGAATTTCTATAACCAATTTAAAGGATATGCTTTCAGAAGCAACAGGAGAAATGTCTAATTTCTCTGATAAAATCTTAGAATACAATGATATACAAAAAGAAAGTAATACTACAATCAAAGATGCAAATGATACAATAGAGCTTTACCTTGAAAAACTTGGTTCTACACAATATAAATTAACAGCAGAAGATTTAAATATATTAAAACAGGCTTTTTCAGATGTAGAAAACGCAACTGTAAAAAGTAGTGAGGCAACAGCTAATAGTATTATTATAACAACTAATAGATTAAAAGATTTAGGAAAAATTAGCGAAAATACAGCTCAAATAGTAGTTGATAGTGCTATAAGAAGACAATTAGCAGAAGGAGAAAGTGCAAAAGCCTTAGCAACAGCTCAATCAGATTTAACACAAAAATATTATAATGGAAAAATAACTTATGAAGAATATTTGTCAAAAATGGCTGAGGCAGAACAATTATATGGAAATAATAATACAGCCATAACAGAATTGGATTCAAAATTTAATAAATTAGCAGAAGACATTAGCAAAGGTATTAACTTAGAAAATCCTACAAAACTAAAAGAATTAGTTGGGGATTTAAACAGCAACTATAAAGAACAAAAAGATAAAATTGATGAAGCTTATATTTCATCAAAAAATCTTTATGATAATTTATTAACTCAACAACAACAAGAACTAGATGGATTAGAAGAAGGAACAGATGCATATAACAAAAAATTAGAAGCTCTAAAAGCGACAAAAGAAACTTTAAGTGGTCTTGAAGAACAATATAATATTGATTTATCTACTCTTGAAGGAAATTATAAAGGAATCTTTTCTGCTATATTTCTTCAAATAGAAGATAGTGGAACAAAATTAGATGAAACAACAAAAGAAGTAAAAAAGAATGTAGAAGAAACTTTAAGTAGTATTGGAAAAGATATAAAAATAACAGGTGTAGGAAAACAAGTATTTGATGGAATAGCTAATGATTTGACAGCTGAGGGAGCAAAGAAAATCCATGTGTTATCCACAATAATGGATAAGTATGGAATAGATACATATTCTGGATATATAGAAGGAATGCAAAATTCAGCTCAAAAAGATAGATTATCTAAAGCTGTAGGATTTATAGCAGATTTAGTAGATAAGGGAATTGCAGAGCCATTAGAAATACATTCTCCTTCAAAACTTATGACAAGATATGGCGAATATACTGTAGAAGGATTAGTTAATGGAATAAATAGTGCAACAGAAAAAATTAAAAATGCAATGCAAAAGATAAAAGAAATGATTATGGAAACTGCCAATCAAATATCATTAAATTTTAAATTTAATGATTCATCAATAAATTCATCTTTAGATAATATAAAAAATTCAACAAGTAATAAATTGGAAGAAACTAAAAATATTGCATATCAAAAGGCTATAAATATAAAAGATAATATAAGAAATGGATTAAACATCAATTATTACGAAATGTATAATATTGGAAATAATGTTTCACAAGGTTTAATTGATGGAATGAATAATAAATCTTGGAGTGTATCTAATACAGCAAAAACTATTGCACAAAACATTGTAACTCAGTTTAAAAATAAATTACAAATACATTCTCCTTCGAGAATAATGGAAAATTTATCAAAATTTATTCCACTTGGAATTGCAAAAGGAATAGATGATGAAGCTAACACAGTTTATAATAGTATTTCAGAATTAAGTGAAGGAATAAAAATAAATCCTAAAGATTTTGAAGTAGACACAAATCAATTTGTAGATTATGGTGCTATTAAAGGTGAAATTGAGACAAAAAATCAGATTAGTATAGATGGACTTATAGCAGAAATGATAAAAGAGGCAGTAATTGAAGGTATGAGAGATTCTAAAATAAAAGTAGAAGTAGAAGCAAAGGCAGATGAAAATGGCATATTTAATATAGTACAAACAGGGGCAAATGAATATTATATTCATACAGGGAAAAATCCTTTCCCTGCATAATTAAAGGTCTTTAGTTATATGTAAGGAATAAATTGTATTGCCATTACTTACAACTATAGATAAACCTGTTTCTGTATTATATACTGGCATAGCATCATCTCCAAAATAAAAGGCATATTTATTAACAAAATTTATTTCTGCTGTAGTTAAAGAAAGTATATCTTTAGATAATAAATAATTTAGTAAATCAGAAAATTGATTATTATATTCTTTTAGATTTTCTGAATATGAGAAAAAGCCAAAACCTTTAACTAAATTGCTTTTAGTTAAGGTAATATCAACATCAATACTTCCTTTGTATGTGTAATATACTATATATTTATCATTATAAATTGCAGTATGTTTAAATGTAAAATCATCATTTAAACCGAATTTAGATTTTAAATTATGGTCATCAGTATTATCCCATGTTGGTTTTTCAACATTATTAGCAGAAGTGGTATCATTTTTAGAATTATCAGATGTATTGGATTTGTTAATATTTTTTGTATTAAAGAGTATTATTAAACCTACTATTAAAAGAATAATAAAAACAATAATAAAATAATATTTCTTCTTCATAGAAACCTCCAAGCTGAGATGATTATACAATAATTGTAAAAATACTTCAATAGAAAATTAAAAAGTAAAGGAGAAATAAAATAGGTACGTAGAGAATCTTATAACAGTAGATGGAAAAGATTTAAGTAAATTTTTAAAAAATGAAGGTTATGATGTAGAATGGTACGATTTATCTTATGATAGTGGAAGAAATGCTAAAGGATATATGCACTATAATCCAATAGCAGAAAAATATAAGATAATTTTACATACTAAATATCTTACGCAAGAGGAATTTCAAGAATTTTTCAGCACAATAAGACCATTAAAACAATATACAGTAAAGTTTTTAAATCCATATACAGGAGAAATAACAACAGCAAATTGCTATAGAGGAGATAGAAAAGTTACTATGAAATGGGATAGAACGGATAAGGGAATTTTATATAATCCGACAGATGTAAGTTTAATAGAATTATAATTTAAAATTTAATTATTTTGGATAGTAAAGCAGGTGAGAAATAGGTATCAAGTAAGTGAAGCATTTAAAGAAAGCTGTAAAGCAAACATAGGTTTAAACAGGTATGGAAGAATACACGTAATTGAAGATGATATAGACATAGAAGGAGAAAACTATGGTGGACAACTTGTGGATTTTAAAATAGAAGATGATTGCTATGTAAAAGATACATTTATAGGAACAACAGTTGCAAAAAAGATTACAGTAAATATATTAAATCCAAACAATTCTATTAACTTAGAAAATAAAACAATTCAAGCTTATGTAGGTATCTATATAAATGGAAAATTAGAAGAAATTCCTTATGGTACATATATTATTGAAAAACCAAATAATGAAGAAGTAAAACAAAAGACATCTTTTACTGGATATGATTATATGATTAAGTTTAATGCTCCGTATAAAGATAGAGTAAAATATCCAATAAAATTGAGTGCATTATTTGAAGATATATGTAATCAAGTAGGATTAGAAGTAGGAAGTATAGACTTTACAAATGCAGATTATATGGTTTTAGGAAACCCTTTTACAAATAATGAAGATTGTAGAACAGTATTATCAAATATAACACAACTAGCAGGAGGATTTGCTCAAATTGGTAGAGATAATAAAGTGTATATAATGAGCCTTAAAAACTTATCTGATTTATTAACAGTAAAAGAAGTTCATTTTATGACAGTACAAGAATTAAATTTAATTCCAGTAAGAAGACTTTCGGGATATAGTGAAAATTCAGATGAAAAATTAGATGGCAACAATTATTTTGATGATTTTACTAAAAATGAGCAATGGGGAGAAGTTAATTCTCTTGTATTATCTATATCAGGTATGGAAGGAGAAAATACATCAAGAGATGATAAACAAAGTATTTCAGAAAATGGTCTAACAGAAATAACAATTCAAGATAATTATTTCTTAATAAATCAAGAAGAAAGAGAAAAAGTAATAGATCAATTATGGAATTGTTTAAAAGGGATAAAATACTTACCATTTAAGACTAAATATTATGGCTATCCATATTTAGATACAGGAGATTTAATATATATAGAAGATACAAAAGATGTAGGTTACATCAGTTATGTGTTTAATCATACTTTTACATATAATGGTTCATTTAGTGGAGAATTAGATACACCAGCAATGACCAAAACACAAACAGCATATAAAAACACAAACGATATGAAAACAAGATTTAGAAAAGCAGAAAGAAGTATAGACAAAATAAATGGAGAAATAAAGGATATTCTTGATTTTGAAGAAGATACTTCTAAAAAAATATCAGAACACGACCAAACAATAGACGAAATAAAAGACACAGTAAGCAGTATTCAAGATGTAACTAATACAGTTGAAGGAAATAAAACAATAACACTAGAGAACTGCGTTGAAGGAAGTTTACTAGAACTACATATTTTCGGTAATAATACAGTGTTTGATTCTTTGTACCCAGCTAATAATTTATATCCAGCAAACAACTTGTATCCAAAAGGAGATAGCAGAATAGAAGTAACAAATGAAAATAATGAAACAACTGTATATGAATTAGGAGTTAAAGAAGTTCTAAGAAGTAACGGAGATACAAGAGATGAATATGTATTACAAGATGGAAAAGCTAAAGTAATTAGAAGAATATCAAATACTGGAACTGTATTATCTAAGGAAACAATAGAAGATTTAGGAGAGTTCTATATTAGTCTAAGCGAAGGAAAAAATACAATAACAATACAAAACTATTCAGCAACATTAAGTGTAAAATTTGCAATAATAAATAATTTTACAGATGTATTTGCTACAAGAGTTGAAATGAATAGTTCAATAACACAAACAGCAGAAGAAATTAAGTTAGAAGTAAGAAAAAAAGTTAATGAAAATGAAGTTTGTTCTGTTATAAGTCAATCAGCAGAAGAAATACTTATAAAAGGGAATAGAGTTCTAATAGAAAGTGATTATTTTACATTAAATAAAAATGGAGAAATAACAGCAACAGGCGGAAAAATAGGTGGATTTAATATTTCTTCAAATTATTTAGCAAATGGAACTGTTTCATTAGCGGGAGCAAATAATAGTGTTTATTTAGGAAGAGATGGAATATCTTGTGGAACAACATTTAAAGTAACTAATACAGGAACATTAACTTGTTCAGATATTAATATTACTGGTGGACAAATACAGTTATATGCATCTCAAGGTAACAATGGAGTTTTTCGTATAGCAGATAAAAATACAGAAGGAACTATTGAAGGACATGAATTTTATGTTTCACCATATACTTTCTTTTTAGGAGCTTTTAACAAGAGTGTGAATATAATTTTTTATGATGGAGATTCTTCTCCAACATTAGGAATTTATGGTAGAGATAATTCTGAAACAGATATAAAATCTAGTGAAATTACAACACCAAAAATAAATTGTCCAAATGTATCAGCAACTTCCTTAAAATCTAAAAAGAAAAACATACAAAAGTTAAATGTAGATGCTATAAGTTTAGTAAAAAATGCAGATATATGTATATACAATTATAAAAAAGAAAAGAAAGGTACTAAAAAACATTTAGGTTTAGTTATAGGAGAAGGTTATAATTGCCCAGATTTAGTAATTTCTGAAGATGGACAAGGTATAGAACAATATTCTTACACATCATTACTATATAAAGCATTTCAACAACTAATTGCAAGAGTAGAAAAGTTAGAAGGAGTAAAGTAAATGGAAGATTTAATCATAAAAGAAAGAGAATTTAAAGAAGATATAGTAAAAATTATAAATAATTCTAATTTACCAGCTTTCATTATAAAACCAATTTTAAAAGAATTATTAGGACAAGTAGAACTATTAGAACAAGAGCAATACAACAAAGCAGTAGAAAAGAAGAATAAAGAAAATGTTAAAAAGGAGAAAAAATAAATGGCTTATTTTAAATTTGAAAATGGAAAAACAGCTTTAAATGATACTAATCTAAAAGCAATGCAAAAAGGACTTTTAGAATTAGTATTTCCAGTTGGTAGTACATATATAACACAAACAAATACGAATCCAAGTACAATTTTAGAATTTGGTACTTGGGAAAGATTCAAAGGAGTATTAGCTGTTGGATTAGATGAAAATGATTCTGATAAGTATTTTAATGAAATCGGTAAAAAAGGTGGAGAAAAGAAACATAAATTAACAGTGAGTGAAATGCCTAGCCATAGATTTATGCTTAATTTAAAACAAGCAGGTACTAGTGAAAATGAAAGAAATCAATGGGGTGTAGATACAACTCAAAAAGACAATATGGGAGATAGTTATACTGAGTGGATTGGTAACGATGAATCACATAATAACGTACAACCTTATGAAGTAGTTGGGTATATGTGGATAAGGAGGGCATAAATGAGTAAAATAACAGATTTAGAATTATTTATACATGCTGAACCTTATGCAACAAATAACAATCAATTTGATTATGGCAAAGCAATAGCAACTCCTTATAAGAAAATAATGACATTTGCAAAAGAAGTAAAATCAGCAATAGATACCTTAATAGTAACAAAGACAATAACTCTAAATGAAGATATAGCAGAACAAAAAGAATATGAACTTCCTATTTCGTACAGAGTAGGAAATGATAGCCTTAAGATATATTGGCAAGGTGTTATTTTAGAGCAAGGCGAAGATGGTAATTACATAGAAGTAGGAGAAAAAGGACAAGCTTCAAACAAAGTTAAATTTGGTTGGAATCTTGAGGCAGGAGAAACTCTTGTTATAGAAGTGCGAGGTGATACAAATGAGTAAAACACTAGAAAAGATATTAGAAGATGAATTATTTAAAACAGAAAAATTTGAAGGCTTAGGCTCATTAAGTTTAAAAACGAAAAGAGGTGTTGTGTAATGAAAATGCCTCTTTTGAAAAAATTAGAATTAAAATATGAAAATCTAAAAGCTCAATTTCCAAAAGGACAAGCAAGTGGAGAAAATATAACGATAAATGATAGTAGTAATTTAGAGTTTGATAAGTTTAAAGTCATAGGTAATAGCTACCAAGAAACAAGCAAGCAGGGAAAAAACTTATTAGATGCTAGATTAAATGTAGACTTAACGACCAATGATTCTTACTATATAAAAGTAAAACCATCAACACAATATACTTTAACTGTAAAACAAAAATTGATAGAAAAGGGAGCATATATTATTTCGCAACATTGGATTAAATACTACAATAATAATGATGTAGTTAATAATGGTAGTGGTATCGCATCAATCAGTTGGAGTAATAGTGAAATTGGAGATATTAAAGAAAGTTCTCAAACTATAACAACACCAGAAAATTGCAATAATGTAATGATTGATTTAAGCTCATATGCTGGAACATATTGTACGGTACAAAACATTGAAGCAATGTTTTCTGAAGGCGAAAAAGTTCCTTATGAACCATTTGTTCCAGATAAGCCAGGATTAGATTATACATCAAAAATAAAAAATTGTGGGAAAGATGGAAGCATAAACTTTAAAACATCAAATGAAAATTTGTTTAATCCAGAAAACTCTTTAAAAAATCAAATAAGTAGTGGTTTGATTTCAATAAATGATAAAGGACAATTAATCTTAAATGGAGAATTATCTTCAATTAGTAGCTTTTACACTTATATAAAAAAAGGAACATATCTTATTAAAGAAAATACCCATATTCTTCGTGCTTTTTGGGATGGTGGAGATTATTACTTTGATAGAAATCATTTAATAACAATTTCCGAAGATTCTAGAATTTTTTGTTACATTAACAAAGGTAATTATACTAATCAAATATTAGAACCTATGATATATAAAACTGATACATTTGATGAAAATGCTAGTTATATACCAAGTCATGAACAAAGTATATCATTTCCTTTAGAAGAAGGACAAGTATTACACAAGAATGATTATTTATCAGAAGATGGAATACATCAAAAAAGAATAACTAGAATTTTAGATGGCTCTGAAATTTATGTGGCTAGTCAAGCAAATGAAAATTATTATGCAGTAATTTTAAATGATACATCAGTTCCTGATTCAGATTTGATTTGTGACAAATTAAAAGTTTATGAACCTGGAACTTTTAATATTAACAGTAATGCTGAAGGAATAATGATTAGACCTAATCAAGGATTTTATTTAGTATTTAATAAAAATAGATTAAATGAAAATCTAAATGTAAATGAATATATAAGAAAAAACAATATTACAGTTGAATATGATTCAAAAGAAGAACGAATAATTCCATACACAGAAGCACAAAGGAAAGTATTTAATCAATTAAAAGAATTACATACATACAAAGGAACAACACACATATATTCAACAGATGAAGTAAGTCCAAATTTTGAAGTTGAGTATTCAAAAGATTTAGAAACAATATTGAAAGGATAAAAATATGATAGAAGATTTAAGTAATATTCAAGTAATAATAACACTAATAATATCAATGTCTACATTACTAGGGATATTTGCAGGTATTATAAATAAAATGTTAGACAAGAAATTAAAAGGATTATATCACGATAATCGTAGACAGTATAGATATATGATAGTAGATTTTGCAGGAGACCTACATAATGGAATAAAGAAAACAAGAGAAGAATTTCAATCTATCTTAGACATATTTGGAAGATATGAAATTTTAGTAGACAAGCTAAAAGTAAAAAATCATTATACAGACAGCGAAATAGCATATATAAAAGATAAATATAAAGAATTAAAATAGGAAGGAGGACAAGTTAAATGGATATATCAGTATTAAGTGAATTTTTATCTGTTATTGTAGTAGGAATATGCTTATGCGTTGGATATGTAATAAAACATAGTTTAGACTTTATACCTAATAAATACATACCTTTAATAATGCTAATCCTAGGAACAGTAACAAATATACTAATGAACATAGGACATATAGATGCAACAGTAATATTAAGCGGTATGTTTAGTGGACTAGCCAGCACAGGTTTGCATCAAGTATTTAGTAAATTGATAAATAAGGAGGAAGAATAATATGTTAGTAATGACAATGAAAAGATTACAAATGAATTTAGTGTTCTTAGGATATGACACTGGAGGAATAGATGGAAAAAAGGGAGTAAAAACAAAGAAAGCTATAAATGATTACAGAGTTTCTAGAGGACTAGGAGCAAGTGAAATAGCAGACCAAAAAATGATAGACTGTATAAGAAATGAAATCTGTGAGATTCAAAGAACAGTAGGAGCTACAGTTGATGGAGTAGCAGGAAATGAAACTATTGCTAAAAAGGCAGAATATGATAAAAAATCATCAAGCTATTCTTGGGATAATGTAAAGCATTTCAAGAAAAGTGAATTTACTTGTAAATGTGGCTGTGGATTTAATAACATAGACTTAAATCTTGTAAAGATATTAGATGAAATAAGAGAACATTACAATAAACCTTTAGTAATTACAAGTGGTTGTAGATGTCAAAAACATAACGCAAATGTTGGAGGAGTAAAAGGTTCTAGACACGTTTTAGGAAAAGCATCAGACATTTATGTACAAGGAGTTTCTACAAAAGATTTATTAAATTATACAACAAGCCTTGTTAATGCTGGAAAATTAAGATATACTTATACAAACAATTCTAATATGACTGGAGCAGTTCATGTTGATATAGTATAAAAAAATCCCCTAGCCAGTCAAGGCACGTAGGGGCGAGTTATATGATAAATTTTGAACAATATTATTATACAATATTTAACATAATTTGTCAATAAAAGTAATGCAATAAGTAATGCAATAGAGAAAGAAACAGAAAAATAGAAATAAATATCAGAAAAGATTTAAAACGTAAAAGTATTGACAATCAATAAAAACAAGTGTTAAAATAAAAATGAAAAATAAAAATAAAATTACAAAAAGGGCTGAAATCTTATATCTTTGACCAGCCCAACCAAATTATTAAAAACCAAACTTTTATTAATTTATATAAGAAGTTTGCAATAATGTTTAATTTAAATAAAAGTTAGAGTTGTTCTAGCTTTTATTTTTTTAGAAAAATATTATAAATGTTAAATGTAATATTTTAAACAAAATTCATTAAAAATTACATAGAAATATAAATCTATAAAAAACACATTTTCTAAGAAAAGGATTAAATCAAGAAATAAGGAGGTTGAACTTAATGACTGAAGTAGAAAAAATATTAAATGAATATTACAATAGTTATAATGAAGATGAAAGACTAATTAAGGATAAAGCACACCAATTAGAATATATAACTACAACTAAATACATCGAAAAATACTTGAAAAAAGGTGATAGAATACTTGAAGTGGGAGCAGGAACAGGAAGATATTCTATTAATTATGCTGAAAAAGGATATCAAATTGATTCAGTTGAATTAGTAAAAAGAAACCTTGATATACTAAAAAGCAAAATAACAAAAGATATGAATATCAATGCAATTCAAGGTAATTGTATAGATTTAAGTATGTATAATGATAATACTTTTGATATAACTTTAATATTAGGACCATTGTATCATTTATATAATGACAATGATATAAAACAAGCAATTAGTGAAGCGGTAAGAGTAACGAAAAAAGGTGGAAAAATATTTTTTGCTTTTTTACCTGATGATGCTGTAGTTATCTCTTATGGTATAAGAGGTAAACATATAAAAGACTTAAAAAAGATTGTTGATAACAATTGGAAAGTTCCTAAAATACCAAAAGAAATTTTTGCTACATATAGAATTGAAGAATTACAAGATATTATAAATAAATTTGATGTCAAAGAATTAGCGTTAGTCACAACAGATGGAATAGCTCCTAATATAGCAATATACGTTAATGAATTAGATGAAGAAGAATTTAAACTATTTGTAGAATATCATTTGAAAAATTGTAATAGAAGAGAACTTCTAGGATTTAGTTCTCATCTACTAGAAATAGTAGAAAAAGTATAGAATTAAATAAAGCACGGACAGCATATAGCTATCTGTGCTTTTCAGTAAATTATGAGAGTATCGTAAAGTTTGTGTAAACTTTAAACTTCTTATGATACAAAACATAAATATGAAAAAATTTATTTATG
>CANRBH010000003.1 GCA_947628825.1 uncultured Clostridia bacterium
AACCTCCTTATGACATTTTTATTTTATCATAAGAAGGTGTATTTTTAAACTTTACACAAATATTTCTATATACTCAATTACCTACTTATTATATTTTTGTTATTTAATTTTTCTTTTTTGTACTTCTTCTTTATTTTCATAATTTATTCACTCTATTAGTTTTTCTTTTCCAAATAAGGCTTTAAAAATTGTCCTGTATAGCTTTTTTCATTTTTGCAAACTTTTTCAGGTGTACCAACAGCGATAATTTCTCCACCTTTATCTCCACCTTCTGGTCCTAAATCAATAATGTAATCGCAAGTTTTAATTAAATCTAAGTTGTGTTCTATTACTAATATAGTATTCCCACTATCAGCTAGTCTTTGAAGTATATCTACTAATCTATGAACATCATCAATATGAAGTCCTGTAGTTGGTTCGTCTAAAATATATAAAGTCTTTCCTGTTGGTCTTTTTGAAAGTTCTGTTGCTAGTTTTATTCTTTGTGCTTCTCCTCCTGATAGAGTTGTAGATGGTTGTCCTAATTTAATATATCCAAGTCCTACATCATACAAGGTTTGTATTTTTTGTTTTATCCTTGGGATATTTTCAAAAAATGTTAATGCTTCTTCAACTGTCATATCTAAAACATCAGCAATTGATTTTCCCTTATATTTTACTTCCAATGTTTCTCTATTATATCTTTTTCCTTTACATACTTCACATGGCACATAAACATCTGATAAAAAGTTCATTTCAATTTTAATTATTCCATCTCCATGGCAAGCCTCACATCTACCACCTTCAACATTAAAACTAAATCTACCCTTCTCATAGCCTCTCATTTTAGCTTCATTAGTTGTTGCAAAAATATCTCTAATAAAATCAAACACTCCTGTATAAGTTGCTGGATTTGACCTTGGTGTTCTTCCTATTGGTGACTGGTCTATATTTATTACTTTATCAATGTTTTCTATTCCTTTAATGCCTTTGCACTTTCCTACCTTTTCATTAGATTTATTTAAAACTTTATTGATATTTTTATATAGAACTTCATTTACTAATGTACTTTTACCAGAGCCTGAAACACCTGTAACACATACAAATTGTCCAAGTGGAATTTTTAATGATATATTTTTCAAATTATTTTCTTGTGCATTTTGTATTTCTAGGTATTTTCCTGTTAATTTTCTTCTGTGTTTTGGTACAGTAATTTGCTTTCTACCACTTAAATATTGTGCAGTAATTGAATCTTTTACATCTTTTATTTCTTCAGCTGTTCCTTGAGCCATAACTTCTCCACCATGTACTCCAGGACCAGGTCCTATATCTATTACTTGGTCTGCTGCATACATTGTGTCTGTGTCATGTTCTACAACTATAACTGAATTCCCTAAATCCCTTAATTTCTTTAAAGTTGCAATTAACTTGTCATTATCTCTTTGATGAAGTCCTATACTTGGTTCATCTAATATGTACATTACACCAGTTAATCCAGAACCAATTTGTGTTGCTAATCTAATTCTTTGAGATTCTCCACCTGATAAAGTAGCTGCACTTCTTGATAGAGTTAGATAATCAAGTCCGACATCAATAAGGAATTGTAGTCTTTTATTCAACTCCTTTAAAATCTGGTCTGCTATTATTGCATCTTTTTCACTTAAAACTAAAGAATTGATATATTCTTTAATATGAACTATTGACATATCCGTAAGTTCTTTAATGTTTTTGCTACCTACTCTTACTGCTAAAACCTCTGGCTTTAATCTTGCTCCATGACATTCTGGGCATTCCGCTTCACTCATGTAAAATTCATAGAATTGCATCATTCCTTGTGACTTAGTTTCTCTATGTCTTCTCTCTAAGGTTGGAAGAACTCCCTCAAAAGCTGATTTCATTTTTCTTGTTCCAAATGGTGATGTATATTCAAAATCAATAAGCTCATCTCCTGTTCCATAAAGAATTTTTTCTAAAAACCATCTTGGTAATTTTTTTATTGGTACTTTAATATCAACTCCATAATGTTTTCCAATAGCCTCAAAATACATCTTAGCCATTGTTTCACCTTTTTTCATAGTACTAGCACCAAAAGCTTTTACACCATTATATAATGTTAAGTTCTTGTCAGGTATAATTAAATCTTCATCCATTTTCATTAAATATCCAATTCCTGTACAAGTTGGACAAGCTCCTAGTGGATTATTAAACGAAAACATTCTTGGAGATAATTCCTCAAAACTTATACCGCAATCAGGACATGCATAATTTCCACTATACATTTTTTCATTTCCACCTGAAACATCTACTCTAACTAGATTATCAGCATATTTCATTGCTATTTCAATAGATTCTGTAAGTCTAGGTCTTATATCTTCTTTTATTACTAATCTATCTATTATTATGTCTATGGCATGCTTTTTCTTTCTATCTATATCAATATCATCTGAAAGTTCTACTATTTGTCCATCAATTCTAGCACGCACAAAGCCATCTTTTTGGAAATCTTCTAATAGCTTTTTATATTCACCTTTTTTACCACGTATAATAGGAGCTAAAATCTGTATTCTAGTTCCTCCTTCTAATTTTAATACATCATCTACTATTTGATCTACTGATTGTCTTTCAATTTTTTTGCCACATTTAGGACAATATGGCACACCAATTCTAGCATATAATAAACGTAGATAATCATATATTTCAGTAACTGTACCTACTGTTGAACGTGGATTTTTAGATGTTGTTTTTTGGTCTATTGAAATCGCTGGAGATAACCCTTCTATTTGCTCTACATTTGGTTTATCCATTATTCCTAGAAATTGTCTCGCATATGAAGAAAGACTTTCAACATATCTTCTTTGTCCTTCAGCGTATAATGTGTCAAATGCTAAAGATGACTTTCCAGAGCCTGAAAGACCTGTTATTACAACTAACTTATCTTTAGGAATAGTTATATCTATATTTTTTAAATTATGTTCTTTTGCTCCTTTTATCACTATATTTTCCATACTTAATACCCCAAACATTATAAATTTTATGTTAAAAATTAAATTATTTTAACTTACTTTAAGCATATTATTAGCGCATATATATTATAAAACATTTGTTTAGTGATGTCAATATTTTTTTGTTATTTCATTAATTTATAGCATATCAATTTTAAGCTATTTACTATTTTTTCTAAATATGTTATAATTAAGTTAGTTTCATTACTCAGTATTGAGCGAAGCGAAATCATTCCTTAGCATCGTAACTTCGATGATTTACGAAGTAAATCATTGAAGTACGGATTCTGAGCGAAGCGAAGAAAGGAAAAATTTATTATGGAAAATAATATGTGGAAAGAAAATTTTAAAAGCTTAAATACAAGTAGGCAAATTGAGATTTTACAAGGTGCTCAAGACATCATATCTCAAAAAGTTCAAAACGAAATAAATGCTGGTAAAAGGCAAGGCAATTTTGAAGTAGTTGATATATCTTATAATAAATTAGACGGTGAAAAAGTAGTTTTTGATGTAACTATTTTAGATAAAACAACAGGTCAAGAAACTCACGAATTTTATAATGATGAATTAGATAAAATTGATTTAGGTAGAAGTCAAATTGAGGACTTGCAATATATTGGGATGGATACATCAGCATTAGAAAATGATATATCTAAATTAGACAGTTTGGAAAAAAATCAAGATAGTGTTTCTTTATCTCAATTAAAAGAGCTTGATAGACAAGTTGATGAAACGGCTAAGTCTCTTGGTTTATCAAGAGATGAAATTTTATATTCTGCAACTATTGATAGTAATTTAGAATTAAAAATGAAAGCTGATAGTTTAGGTGGTTCTCAATATGACAGAATAGATGCTGATGAAAAAGTAAGTACTTATTATAATATGGGACAAGTTATTGGTGAAAACTATGTTTCTTATCAAATTATAAAAACATCTGGAAATCAATACAGGTTAATGGGAATAGACGAAAAAGGTTACGCAGAAGAAATTGGTCAAGATAGAGTTGAATATTTAAAAGATGTTCCAGCAGTTAGCTTAATGCAAGAAAACGGAGAAGTAAGAGAGTCACGTGTACTTTGTGCTTTTAGATTAAAAGATACTCAAAGTGATATTAATAGAGATCAAGTTATTGGTTTATGTGATAATGGCTCAGCAGATAAAACTACTTTCTATGCAAGAGGAGCTATTACTACTGAACAAATGCCTGCAATCTCAATTCCTAATAGAACATATTCGGAAGAAAGAGTTAAACAAGAACAAGTTATGGATAGACACATTACTCCTTCTGTTGAAAATGTAGATGTAATTTATAAAATTGCACAAGAATTTGAAATTGATGGAAGCGAATTGTTAGAGGAAGTACTTAAGAAAATTAATGCAAAAAGTTTTGATAATTTCAAAGAAAATGAAATGGAAGAAGTTGCTAGAGATGTAGCTAGCGATTTAGCTAGAGTTTATCACGATAGAGGCGAAAGGACTTATCCAGGTGAGCCTCCAAGACATTAAACTTAAATTTATAATAAAATTATAAATAAAATCTAAAATTTGAACTGATATAATATATTTCAATACACCTCCTAAAAATCTATTTTTCAGAAGGTGTATTTTTATGCTTTATATTATTGTATTTTATAATTTATTTATCACTTCTCCAAATTTAATAACTGTACAATTACTCTCAACATTTTTTACTACTACAGCACCTGCTCCTATTTTTACATTATCGCCTATTTTTATTTGTCCTAATATTTTACTACCAGCTCCAACCATTACATTATTTCCTATATCGGGGTGTCTTTTAAATTTATCTTTTCCAGTTCCGCCTAGTGTTGCCCCATGATATATTGTGCAGTCATTTCCAACTGTAGCCGTTTCCCCTATTACAATTCCCATACCATGGTCAACAAATAACCTTCTACCAATTCTAGCTCCCGGATGTATTTCTATCCCTGTAAAAAAGCGTCCAGTTTGAGAAACTAATCTTGCTATAAAGAATAGTTTGTGTCTATATAAAAAATGAGCTAGTCTATAAAATAATAAAATATGAAATCCAGGATATAAAATCATTACTTCTAAAACATTTCTACACGCAGGATCTTTACTTGCAATATTTTTAGCGTCTTCATATAATTCTTTAAAAACTTTAAACATAATATCACCTGTAATAGATTATGTCTTAAAATTTAATTTGGTGAAAAAATATAATTATATTGTTGCTAATAATATATTTTATAAAGTATACAACATTTCAAAAAAATAAGATAATAATTTTTAAATCATTATCTTATTTTTTCATTATACCAAATTTTCTAGTTCTTTTATCTTATCACGTACTTCTGCTGCTTTTTCAAATTCTAGGTTTTGTGCATAGCTTATCATTTCATTTGTTAATCTATTTATTGCATCTTCTAAGCTTTCATCTTTATTTAATATTGATGATGTGCTTTCTTCTACTTGATATGTTGCTTTTATTGTTTCTCTTATTTCTTTTTGTATAGTCTTCGGAGTAATATTATTTTTTATATTATATTCTTCCTGTATTTTTCTTCTTCTATTTGTTTCAGATATAGCTTTATCCATAGAATCAGTTAGTTCATCAGCGTACATTATTACTTTACCATCTGTGTTTCTAGCAGCACGTCCAATAGTTTGCACTAATGACCTTTCTGAACGTAAAAATCCTTCTTTATCTGCATCTAAAATTGCAACTAAAGATACTTCTGGTATATCTAGTCCTTCTCTTAAAAGATTTATTCCAACTAAAACATCAAATTTACCCATACGTAAATCTCTTATTATTTCCATTCTTTCCAATGCTTTAATGTCTGAATGCATGTATCTTACTTTAATATCAAGTCCAGCTAAATACTTAGTTAAATCTTCTGCCATTTTTTTAGTTAAAGTAGTAACTAAAACTCTTTCATTCCTTTTAGTTCTTTCAGATATTTCTGCAATTAAATCATCTATCTGATTTTCAACTGGCTTTACCTCTATTTTAGGATCTAGTAATCCTGTAGGCCTTATGATTTGTTCTACTACCCTATCTTTTGAATGTTCTTTTTCATATTCTGCTGGAGTAGCACTTACAAATATTGCTTGATTTATTCTTTGTTCAAATTCTTCAAATTTAAGAGGCCTATTATCAAAAGCAGAAGGTAATCTAAATCCATATTCAACCAAAGTTTCTTTTCTTGCTCTATCTCCATTGTACATAGCTCTTACCTGTGGAATTGTTGCATGGGATTCATCAATTAATAATAGAAAATCTTTTGGAAAATAATCAAATAAAGTAAACGGACTACTTCCTGGCTCTCTACCACTTATGTGTCTTGAATAATTCTCTATTCCTTGACAGAATCCTGTTTCCTTCATCATCTCTAAGTCAAAATTAGTTCTTTCCTCTATTCTTTGAGCCTCTAGAAGTTTTCCTTTATCTTTAAAATACTTTATTCTTTCTTGTAATTCCTCTTGTATTGTTTTTATTGCCCTTTCCATTTTATCTTCCGTTGTTACATAGTGTGAATTTGGAAAAATCATAACATGATTTCTAGTTCCTTCAACTTTTCCTGTTAAAGGATTTATTGCTTCTATTTTTTCTATTTCATCTCCCCAGAAACTAACTCTAACTGCTCTTTCACTTTCATCTGATGGATATATCTCAACAACATCACCTTTAGCTCTAAAAGTTCCTCTTTTAAAATCTAATTCATTTCTTGTATATTGAAGACTAATTAATTTTTTTAATAATTCATTTCTTTCTTTTTGCATTCCAGGTCTTAAAGATATAATCATATTTTCGTAATCAATAGGATCTCCTAAACCATATATACAAGAAACTGATGCAACAATTATGACATCTCTTGTTTCAAAAAGAGAAGCAGTTGCTGAGTGTCTTAATTTATCTATTTCATCATTTATAGATGCATCTTTTTCAATATATGTATCTGATGAAGGTACGTAAGCTTCTGGTTGGTAATAATCATAATAAGAAACGAAATACTCCACATTGTTCTCTGGGAAGAACTCCTTGAACTCACTATATAATTGTCCGAGCTAGTGTTTTATTGTGTGCTAAAACGAGTGTTGGCTTTTGAATTTCATTGATAATATTTGCCATTGTAAAAGTTTTTCCGAGAACCTGTAACTCCTAGAAGCGTCTGAAATTTCTTGCCCTCTTTTATACCATCTGATAAATATTTTATTGCTTGTGGTTGGTCGCCAGTTGGCTTATAACTAGATTGTAACTTAAATATAATAATCACCTCCATTTTGCATAAGTAATTTTAACATTTCAATATTTTTAATTCATCTTCTAATATATTATATACTTTATCAACATCTTCTTTATTTCCTTCAATTCCTACTACTTTCATTTTTGGTTTTAAATATTCATCTATTTCAAAAGTCACTTTATCTTTAGTATATACATATCTTACTCTATCTAATTCTTTATAGAATTTAAATTCAAGCATTGATAATAGAGCATTTACAAAATTCAAATTATCCGTTACATTTATTTTTCCTGTTTCTCTAGAAATTTTAAGTATATCATTTGATTCATTTTCATCTTTAAAATCTAAAAATATATTTTTTGATTTATTATCTTTTATTGTTGTTACTCTTGCAAGAATTCTATTATTATTTTTATATAAAATTCTTTTTTGTGTAGTTTTATTTATTAATTTATAATTATTTTCTTTGCAATAATCTATAAATGGCTTTATATCTTTTACCTTTGTACTATATTCATATTCTTTTTCCATTTTACAAATTTTCCTTTATTTTTTATAATTCTAGCATTGTATGTAAAAGACCTTGTATTTAGCTTTTAACTATTTTTCATATGATTGTTGTAAATCTCTATTATGTGTTTTTTTCATTTCTTGAATAACTGCATTTATATCCTGATTTCCTATTCCGACTCTGACTGAACTATCTATAATTTTCGATGGTGTAATATAACTTTCATCTATTTTATCACTCGCAGTAATTTTTTCAGTTGTTACATCCTGCTGTGTTTGACTTATATCAATATCGTAATACCAACCTATTCTTTCATCCCATTTTGCTTTACTAAGTTTTTTACCTTCCTGTCTAGCTAGAACATATGCTTGAGCATATTCTTTATCAATTTGCGTTCTTGTCTTTTTAAATTTTGGAAGAGTATTATTTCTTCTGTTAGTTTCTGCATTATTATGCATTTGTTTATATTCTTCACTTCTTTTGATTTGAATAAGTATTGTATTTATTTGTGGAATATTTGCAAATTCTGTTAAAAAATCTTCTCCTCCAGCAATAGTTAAATTATCTGCTTCTTTTAATAATCTTGCTATTGAAGGCATTACTCTTGAAAGTTCATATCCATAATTTTGAGCATTATTATCATATATTCCAGAGAATCTTCCTGTTCTTATACTTTCTAAAATAGTTTTAATATTTTGTTCTTCTGAACTCACTCTTATTGTATAAGATGTGATTTGTTCAGAATCTTCATAATCTTTAATAAAATTTTTTACCCATTGCATCTTTTTTTGAATTTGTTCTGGTGTTAATTTTACGTTTTTTGGTGTACTTTCAGATTGTTTGTCTGTTCTTGGTTTCACTTTTACTGATTCTATTGATTTAAAATATTGTACTAGTTTTGGGTTATAAGTTCTTATACCATTTTGGTCATAATATCCTATATAACCCCCTGCTTGACCCATTTTTCTATCAAGCCTATCTCTACTTAAAAAGTCATCTGGAATTCCTTTACGGTTATCCTTTAATAAGTCTTGCTCACTATAAACAACATTTCTTTTTACAACTCGTTCTCCATTTTCATTTACAACTTCAAAAATATGATAACATCTTACACCATATGTGTTTTTTTCTTTAGTCATTTGTTGTACTACAAAAGTACTACCATCATATCTCGTATATTCTTTTGTAGGAAATTTAAATAATCTTTGATCATCTTCACTTTTTGCTATTTCTGATATATCACTAACAAGTTCAAATTTGTTATCGCTTCGTGTTTTTCGTACTTGCCCTATATAAAAAGTCCCCTTTGATATAGAATCTCTAATATTTTCCCTTGAAAATAAAATATTGTCTATTGCTTCTTCATATCCATCTGGAACTTTTCTACCAAAGTTTCTTTCATTGATAAAATAAGCAACATTCGTATTGCTATATACTACTGTTTGATTAGATATTTTTCCATGTTGTGATAAATCTGCATAATAATATCTGTAGAACTTTTTTCCGTTTATTTCATTATCAACTATTTGAGCTATCACATATTTTGATCCGTCTTTTCTTGTTCCTACATAAGTTGTAGATTTATAATTTTTTTCTCTTGACATTCTTATACTTATTTTTTCTATTTCAACAGGATCTATTTCTGATAATTCAAAATCCTTGCAAGGCTCACCATTTGCGGGTATATGATTTTTCTTAAATTGTTCTACATTTTGACCTAAAAAGTCATAAGTTTTAGATTTTCCGTCCCCTAAATTTAGTATTGTCCCAAGTTAAATCAACAGGATAATATTTTTTTCCATCTAAAGAAACTACATTCCAAGCGTGTCCACTTTCTCTTGAAGTTTTGCCAGAAACATAATAACATTCTATGCCTTGCCTATCTAGCATTTCCTTTAGCATTACTGCATAACCAGCACAAACTGTTTGACCTGTTATAAAACCTCTTAAACTTCTTGTTTCTGATGATGGTTTACTTTCAAATTTTGGATCATACATTATTCCAGATTTTAATTTGCTATATATATGTACTAATTTTTCAAGTTGTGAAAAATTTTGCCATTCAAAATCTTTTTCTATTTTTTCCATAGCTGATACTATCTTTATAGCTTCATTTCTGCTATATATAACTGCATCTGTATAATATTGACCTGTTTCGCCATCATCATACCTAACACCACCAAGTCTACTTACTCTATCTTTATCATATGCTCCTGCTATCCTTATAGATATTCTTGAGTCCAATGTTTTTAATAGTTTACTAGAAATGCCTCTTGTGTTTGGAATTTCAACTAGAATTTTTTGAGAAGGATTTTGTTCCCTAATAGCATTTAATTGTTGAATTACACTAGGAGTTAGTGTTTTAAGTTCAATTTTTCTATCAAAATTACTCATTCTCATTACCTCCTTGATTAAAGGCAACAATATTTTCATTCATTACAATTATATTTTTTGCAATAAGCTTTTTTATGAAATCTTCATTGTTAATATATTGTTCTTCTGATATTCCTAATCTTTTAATGTTATTCATATTTTCTATAATAGATAAATCATCTATATTTGTATTATCTATATGTATTTCTTCTATTAAAGGTAAATTCAATGTTGAAATATCAATTAAATTAGAATATGATAGTTGTAAATACTTCAGTTTTTGTAAATTATTTATTCCATTTAACGATATATTTCCATTTACAACTGATAATGATTCTAATTCAGTCATTGTATACAAGAAATTATAATCTACTATATTACAGTTAATTAATTCAAGATTTTTTACTTTTAGACTTGTAATATTGTCAGCATTCTCGAATTCACATTTTTCAATATAAACATCTTCTAATAATCTTAATTTAGAAAAATTTGATATATCTTCTTTTGATAAATATAAGTTTTTTAAGACTAATCTCTTTACTCCAGTAAAATAATTAATTACATCTAAATTAATTTTTTTATACTCTCCACTTATATCTATTGTATTTATAACAATTTCATCAATCTTTTTCAAATCTTCTTCTGTAAATTCGTTAGCTTCTTTATCAAGCTTAAACATAATATAATCTGCTAATTGTTCGTTTTCAATTTTTATCATAGGTACTCCTAATTTTAATAATTTTATTTTCTTCTGAAGAAACTCATAATTTTGTTTAATATCTTTTTTAAGAAATTGCTTTCCTTATACTCAATAAGTGCTGTATTTTGTTCTATTTCTCTATATGGTTTAGTAATTTTATCATTTTTATCATTTTTAAATAAATTATCTGGATTATATTTTTTTCTTAATTCTTCTTCCTTCTTTTTATCATTCTCTGCATATATTTCAATTAATTCTTGCTTTTCTTTTTCATCTTCACACCAGTAATTAAGATTTAGCATTGCCAAAATTGTATATGTTTTTGTTTGTAAATTTTGTTCATCTAATGGTATTTTAGGATTAATTTTTGGCTCATATCCTTGCAATCTTTCATCTTTAAATAATTTTCTTACTTCTAAAGGAATTTTTTCAATATATATATTATCCATATATGATAATATCACATCTACTTCAGCATAGGCTTTTAATAGTTCGTCAGTCATTATATATTTCCTTTCTTCTTTTGTATTTTAAATATTAACTTTTAATTATTATAACATAAATATAATTAATGTTTCCATTCTTAAAGTTACCTATTATTTTTTCTTTTCTTGCATCATATATATAAACTTTGCAGTTATATTATTAGGAGAAATTTTAGATAAGAACTTTCCTATTTTTATAGTAAATCCCGGTATAATCAAAAACTTATTTTTTAGCATTTTATCTATTGCATATTTAGCAACATCTTTACTGCTTAATGACGATAAATTAAATTTAACTCCTGCAACATTGTTAAAGTTTGTATCAACAGGACCTGGACATAATATACTAATTTTTACTTTTGATTTTTTCTTTTTTAATTCTTCTCTTATTCCCTCTGATAATCTTACTACATAAGATTTTGAAGCATAATAACTTTGCATTAGTGGTCCTGGCATGAAACCTGCAATAGAAGCAACATTTAATATGTGTCCTTCGTCTTTCTTTACCATGCCTTTTAAAAATAATTTTGTTAAAATATGTACAGCAACTATATTCGTATTTATCATTTCTATTTCTTTATCTAAATCAGTTTCTGTAAATTCACCATATATTCCAAATCCAGCATTATTTATTAGAATATCTATATTGTCTCCAACCATCGAATATAATTGTTTACAGTTTTCTTCATTACTTAAGTCTTTTACAATTATCTCAGTATTTTTTCCTTTTAATTTCTTTTTAACACTTTCTAATTTTTTTCTATCACGTGAAACTAATATCAAATCATATCCCCTTTTATCTAGTTCTATTGCCATATCACGTCCTATACCAGATGATGCACCAGTTATTAAAGCTTTCATCATTGCCTCCTAAAATTCTTATTTAATAATTTTTATTATTATAATTCTTCTATAATTTTTGAGACTTACTATATGAAAACTCTTGGGACTCTATATGAAATTGTACTCATTATTTCATAATTTATAGTATTACACTTGTCAGCAATTTCATCTAGGGTTATATTTTCATTATCCCAAATGTAGACATCATCTCCAACTGATACATTGTTTAAATCTGTTACATCAGCTAAGAAGCCATCCATGCATACATTTCCTATGATTGGTACTCTTTTACCATTCATTAAAACTTCTCCCTTATTAGAAAGACATCTTCTTAAACCATCTGCGTATCCTATTGGTATAGTTGCTACTTTAGTTTTTCTATTTGTTATAAATGTCCTAGAATAACTTATTGAAGTGTTTTCTGGAACTTCTTTTAAAAATGTTATTTTTGATTTTAATCTACAAACTGGCTTCAAATTTATTTTTTCCATAGTTTTATCAAAAGAATTGTATCCATATAAAATGATTCCCGGTCTTACAAGATTAAAGCATTTATTTGGATAATTTAATATTCCATTTGACGCTGAACAATGGATATATTTAATATTTCCAAGTTCTTTTTGAATTTCTTGTACTGCCTCTTCAAAAATTTTTATTTGTTTTTTTGTATATTCATCATCATAATCTGCTGATGAAAAATGCGTATATATTCCTTCTACTTTTATATTTTTGTTTTGTTTAATTTTGCTTATATATTCCTTTAAATTATCTAGGCTTACTCCTGTTCTTCCCATTCCTGTTTCTATTTCAATATGTACTTTTACTTTTTCATCTAATTTTCCTAATTCATCTAAGAAAATATTAGAACATATTCCTACTGTAATATCGTTTTCTATAATCTTTTGTATTTCATCTGTATAAGGCTGATTTAAAACAAATATTTCTTTTAAATACCCATTATCTCTAAGTTCTACTGCTTCATCAACATTAGCTACTGCTACTATGTCAAAATTATTTATTACATCATTTAATTTATTTATATATGTTCCATACGCATTTGCCTTTATTACAGGCATTATCTTTACATTATTTCCTATATATTCTTGTATCTTTCTTACATTATATTTAAAGGCATTTGTGTCTACTTCTAAAACTGTTGGTCTAGTAATCATAATTATCTACCTACCTTTCTTTTCTAAGCTAAGTCATTTTATTATAATGTATTATATTCTATTTATTTTATATTGTCTATTATTTTAATTGAATTTAAAATTTCAATTTCTAGTATTGAAAATAATCTACTTATAATTATTTTAAAATAAATAACTATTATTATATAAAAAATAAGAAAAGAGCCAGCTGCGTTTGCAACTGGCTCTTTTCTTTTCTTGGCTAAAATTATAGCCTTGGGTCATTTAGGGGTTTGGAATCTGATTGATGTCTTAACCTTCCGTGGGAGTGTCAACGGCGGGAGCATCAACGGCAGTGGTAGTGATATCAGCGTTAGCATCGGCGTTTACGCCTACGAGATTGTCAAAGTCAATTTCGTCATCCTTCAGCTTACCTGCCGCATACATTCTTACGAGCTGCGCCATAACTTCTTTTGGAATAGCGATGGCCTTTGCCGCATCGGGTTCGCCGATGTAGATAGTATAGACCTTATTGGTCATGTTCCCGTTCTCTTCCACAAATTCATATCCGAATTTTTCTTTAAGCAGAATCCTTTCACATTCAAGGAACTTGCCCTTCATCTCCTCATTCTTTTTCCCGAAAATTCTGCAAGCTTCCTTGAAGTCGATGAAGATTTGGTCGTTCAAATGATACTTGCCGGTCTGCTGGCTCTTGATGAGAAAGATGTCATTTTTTTCGATTTCATGCAGAATGGCATAGTGGAGATTGGCGAAGACCTTGACAATTCGCAGGTTCATATCCATAGAAT
Source organism: uncultured Clostridia bacterium (assembly GCA_947628825.1). GTDB lineage: Bacteria > Bacillota > Clostridia > TANB77 > CAG-508 > CAG-793. Next base: position 14,065 of record CANRBH010000003.1, read on the forward strand.
TCTCAGCGTCATACTCATTCCACTTTTCGTCATTCAACTTTTTTACGAGCCATTCGAGAGCATCGGCATCGGTCATTTTGAGGAACGAATCCACCATGGTTTCGGGAAGGCAGATTACGTATCTGATCATGGTCATCTCGTCGGTCTTCCGCTGGAGTTCATAATGTTTTTCATCCATCAGTAGGTAACGTTCCAACTCAAAGGCGTATTCGTAAAGTTCTTTCCCATAATTGCCAAAGTTTCCGCAGGTCTGGTAGAGCCACTGGAAGACGCCCTCATCGATATCATAGAACCCTTGTTGCTGAAGCTTGAAGTTGAAGTCAGTTTTTTCCATGACTTTCTCAATCTTTGAATGGAACTCCTCAAAAATCTTCACGATACTCGAAGGGGGATTTCTCATCATTTCGAGAAGTTTAAAAGATTGCGAACGAGCAGCAATTTGCATCTGAGACATCTGTTCTTACCTCCTAAATATGTGCGGAATGTTACTACAGTAACTTTCCTTTTGTCTACGAGTTGAGTCGTATTGGCTCAGCTCACTATTTATTATTATACCATACTTTACATAATTTTGCAAGTCTTTTAAAAAATTTTATTTTTACCCTAAAAATGCGTTAATTTTTCACTTGGCATTTCCTAAAAATATTTAGCTCCTTTGTAAAATTTTTTTCATTTCTTCCTGTCTCTTAACCTTTTTAGTTGTTGTCTTAATTAGTTCTTCACTTGATAACACTAGCTTTTGGATATGTTTGTATCTTGGAAATGTTTTGTTTAGTTCTTTTATTTCATTCCAAATTATTTGATATAATTCATCTTCTGTCATTCCTTTATACTTTTCTTTTACAACTTCTTTATCATAAAATACTTCCACAGAAAGTGTAACATCATTTTTATCATTTTCATCCGGCATTCCAAAAACCATACATTCTTCAACTAAATCTATTCTATTAACTAAAGTTTCTATTTCTTCTGGAAATACCTTTTTACCATTCTTTAAAACGATTAAATTCTTATTTCTTCCGGTAATAAATAATACACCTTTTTTATTTATATATCCTAGGTCTCCTGTATAAAACCATCCATCTTTTATAACTTCTTTAGTAAGCTCTGGCATTTCATAATATCCAAGCATAACATTTGGACCTTTAACTGCTATCTCTCCTATTCCATTTTCATCTTGATTAACGATTTTAACTTCATTGTTAATCATTGGAACACCTACTGAACCCGGTACCATTATCTTATCATTTTCACCTGCAATAACCGGAGAAGTTTCACTTAAGCCATAACCCTGTACTGTTTTTATTCCTAAACTATTAAACCCTTTTGCAATTTTTGCATCAGCTGGTGCTCCTCCTGATACAACAAATCTAAGTTCTCCTCCTAAGGCGTCAATTATTTGTTTAAATAATGTTCTTCTAATATCAATATGTAACTTTAACAGTATATTACTAATCAAAGTTGCAACTTTGATTAACTTTGTCTTTCCTTGTTTGTCTATTTCTTTCATTATTGTTTTGTAAATTGCTTCTATTAAAACTGGAACTCCAACAAATACTGTAACTTTATATTCATTCAGATTTTGTTTTATATAACGTAAACCATCTGGAAATGTTGTTTTTGTTCCATTTGCAAGCATAAGAACCATACAAGTTGAACCAAATATATGGTGGAAAGGTAAAAATGCTATATTAGTATCTGTTGGTCTAATATCTTCTGCAACTTGCAAAGCATATATATTAGATGCAATATTTCTTTGTGAAAGCATTACTGCTTTCGATTTAGAGGTTGTTCCTGATGTAAATAATAATATGCTCATTGCATTTTCGTCAACTTTGTAGTCAATATAATCTCTTTCTCCAATTTCTATTAGTTTTTGTCCTTTTTCCAAAAGCTCTTCCACAGAATTATATCCTTCAATTTTACTCATACAAACATACTCTGATAAATTGGTATTTCCATTTTCCTTAATTTGTGTAACTTTGTCAGTTAGTTTTTCATCAAAAACTATTGCATTTGCTTTACTTCTAATTAGCGAACCTTCTAATTCATCATATTGTAAATCTTTATCTAATGGAACTGAGACTATACCACCTAGAAGATTAGCAAGATGTGCTAACGCCCATTCATATCTATTTTTTCCTATTACAGCAATTCTTTTTCCTATAAGTTTCATTGAATAAAAAGCTGTCCCCAGTTTGTTTATATCATCTAAAAGTCTTTTATATGTAATGTTTTCATATTCAATTCCACTTTCTTTTTTATGTTTTATTACAAACGCAATTTTTTCTTTAAATACTTTCGCAGAATTATAGATAATTTCTTTAACATTTTTAAACTCTTCAGCTTCAAATACTCTTCTTAGATCTTTGTCTTTTATTCTTTTTAAAAATGTAAAAGATTCTTCATCTTTTTTATTTTTACTCATAATAAATTTATTCCTTTCTTGCTAAGTAAAAAGAATATATTAAATACTCCTTACTATGATTTATATTCTATCATAAGATAAAATATTTTTCTATAAGGAGTATATCATAAATTTATTTTTTTTGCTTAGACTGATAAGTCAGTATAAAAATTACATTGTAGCATATTGTAGTCTTTATTAAAAGCTCATTAAAGCCTTTGCTAATAAACTACAATAAAGAATCTATTGCATTTTTTATATTTTCCTTCATAATATCACAACTTCTATCAAACCTTTCTTGGTCTTTTTTATTAAGTTTTAATTTTAATATGTCTTTAACACCATCTTTACTTATAATAGCTGGAACTCCAATGTAAATTCCTTCGTTACCATATTCTCCATTTTGAAAAGTCGACACTGTTAATATAGCTTTTTCATCATTTAAAATAGCTTTTATTAATCTATTTAGAGCCATACCTATTCCATAATATGTTGCTTTCTTTTTTTCTATAATTTCGTATGCAGCATTCCACACTTTATCATGTATCATTTCCAAATCTTCCATTGGATAATTATTGTCTTCCATTATTTCAATCATTTTTTTACATCCAACATAACAATGTTCCCATGGTACTAAAGAAGAATCTCCGTGTTCTCCTAAAATATATGCATGAACATTTTTACTTGAAACATCAAGATATTCTGCAATTAAATATCTTAATCTTGCAGTATCTAGAACTGTTCCTGAACCAATTACCTTAGATGTTGGCATTCCTGAAACTTTTGCTACAACATATGACATTAAATCAACTGGGTTAGTTGCTATTATAAATATTCCTTTAAACCCACTTTTCATAACATTTTCAGTTATATCTTTCATTATTTTTGTATTTTCAACTGCAAGTTCTAACCTTGACTGTCCTTCTTTTTGTGCTAAACCCGCTGTAATAACTACAATACTTGCATCATTGCAATCACTATAATCTCCTGCTTTAATATCCATTTTATGTGGTGAATATGGAAGCCCATCAGATAAATCCATTTCTTCTCCAATAGTCTTATCCTTATTTATATCAATTAAAATAAGTTCTTCCACAGTTCCTTGATTAAGTAATGAATATGCCAAACTTGTTCCAACAAATCCAGCTCCTACAATAACAATTTTTCTTTTCATTTTCTACCTTCTGTTAATATTAAAAATTAACAATCCTCCTCTCTTTTTTTATAGTATACCACTTTTATAAAATTTTAGACTATTAATTAATCTATTTCAAATAATATTTTTTTATATTATATTTTTATATGCAAAAATTATTTTTAATGATATAATTGCTTTGTAATATTTTTATTAGGAGGAAATATATATGTCAGAAAATTTAGGTTTAATTGTATTAAAAAACTGTGAAGATTTCGGCCAAAAAGTTAATGATGAAATTAACAGATTAAGGTCTACTAATGAAAATTACATTGTTAAGATAACAAACTGTAGATTCTCAAATGGAGAGGGAAAAATAGTAATTGATGATACTGTTAGAAACAAAGACTTATATATTATTTCAGATGTTGAAAATTACAGTCTTACTTATAAATTACATGATTATGAAAATCATATGACTCCTGATGAGCACTATCAAGATATAAAAAGAGTAATATCAGCTACAAGTGGACATGCTTCTAGAATAACTGTTGTAATGCCAATGTTGTATCAAGCTAGACAGCACAAGAGAAAAGGTCGTGAATCTCTTGATTGTGCTATTGCACTTCAAGAATTAGAGTCTTTAGGAGTATCAAATATTATAACTTTTGATGCACATGATCCAGCTATTGTAAATTCAATACCAACATTACCTTTTGAAAATTTATATCCTACAAATACTATTTTAAATAGCTTTATTCAAAACGAAAAAACTTCATTAAATAACTTAATAGTAATTAGTCCAGATATGGGTGCAACACTAAGAGCAAGATTATATGCAGAAATGCTTGGTTGTGATGTTGGAGTTTTTTATAAAAGACGTGATTTAACCAAAGTAGTAAATGGAAAAAATCCTATTGTAGAGCATGTTTATATGGGAAGTGATGTAAGAGATAAAAATGTAATCGTTGTTGATGACATGATTGCATCAGGTGGTTCAATGTTAGATGTTGCAACAGAATTAAAAAAGCGTGGAGCTAACAAAATCTTCTTTATTGCAACATTTTCTCTATTTACAAGTGGAACTGCTGAATTCGAAAAAGCTTATGATAATGGTTTATTTACAAAATTATATTCTACTAATTTATCTTACGTACCTGATAAAATAAAAAATTCTCCTTGGTATTATGAAGTTGATTGTTCTAGTCAATTGGCTGAAATTATAGATGCTCTTAATAAAGGAAATTCAATACAGCCTTTAGTACATAATCAAAAGTCTTTCTTAGATGAAATAAATAAAATTAAAGAATAATTTTTAAAGGACCGGCATTTTGCCAGTCCTTTTTACGTGAGGAGAGGGACTCGAACCCTCCATACCACTGGTTGAACTAGCCAGCTGCTCTACCTCTTGAGCTATCCCCACACACAAATTTTAATGATATTATTTTATCATAAATTACGTAAAAGTCAATACAAAGCAATGTATAATAATTTTTTTGATATAGAGCATAAAAAGTAGGCTAGTACACTAGCCTACTTAAGTTGTGTAGGGTGAGAGATTCGAACTCCCATAGCTGAAATTATTACTCCAGCGTCAGCCAACGACAACCCTACTTACCAAAAAAGTCCTCTACCTTTAATAATAACATTTATTTATTAAGATGTCAATAGTTGATTTTTTTCTTATATTATTGTATAATCACTGCATACTATTTTATGGAGGTACCTATGTTATTAGCTCTAGCAGGTGTAACAGGAGTTGGAAAATCTTTTTTTAAGGACAAGCTTGTTGATGAGCTTGGATTTAGTAAAATTAAGATTTTAACAACTAGACAAATAAGAAATGGTGAAAAAAATAATGTAGATAAAATATTTGTAACACCTGAAGAATTGCAAGATTTTAAAAATAAAGGTAAAATTGCTTACGATTTTGAAATGCTTGGAAATACGTATGCATACACAAAAGAAGAGGTTTTTTCAGATAAAAATACTGTTTTTGAATTACATTATAATACAATTTATGATTTTAAAAGAATTTGTCCTAATTTATGTGCAATATACATAATGCCTAAAAATCTTGAAGATGCTAAAAACAATACTAGAAAAAGAGCCTTATCTCCTGAAGTAGAGAAAAAAAGACTTTTAGAGATTGATGAGCATTATAATAAAATATGTAATGATAGCAATTTAAGAAATATGTTTGACTACATTGTTTATAATAACTTTGACAAAGAATCAGAAGATACTATAGTAAATTTAGTAAAGAAAATAATGATAGATAAAAAATAATGTTCAGTTTACCATTTAACAAAACTTTAATTTTAATGAAAATAATAGAAGGGAAATAATTCATACTATGAAAACATACTTTACTTTGGATGAAGATTTTGAAAAAATTATAAAAAATTATTTTACTGATAAAAAAATATTAAATATAAAACCTATTTCTACTGGTTGGACTAATATAGTTTTTGAAGTAAAAACTGATGGTGGAAATTATTTCTTTAGATTTCCTAGAGATGATTTTTGGTCTAGAACAATAGTTAAAGATTACGAGTTTTCCCAATATATTGATGGCAAGACAGATTTTAATACTGTAAAACTTAATCTTGGTTATGACAATTCAAGACCTTTTAGTGTTCACAAGAAAATTGAAGGAACTGTTCTTGCTGATAAAATGGATTCTTTGAGTCCAGAAGAAATAAAAAATGTTTCAAATGACATTGCTAAATTTATGTATGAGCTTCATAATGTTAAATTTGATAAAGATAAAATTTTTAAAACAGATAATATTGGTTTAAATTTAGTTGATTTTTTAGATGAACTTTTAAATGTTCATGTTGATAGTAAAGATAAAGTATTTTGGAAATATACAGACTTTTCTAAAAAAGAAAATAATTGCTTAGTACACGGCGACTTAAATTCTAGTAATGTTATATTGGATGATAATAATAGAGTTGCTGCAATTATTGATTTAGGTTTTGCTGGTTTTGGTAATAAATATTTTGATATATCTCGTATTATTGGAAGATGTCCTGATAGTTTTAAGCAAGAAATCATTAAGAGTTATGAGGCACTATCAAAAAATAATCTTGATTATAACCAACTAGATGAAGAAATAGATGTATGGAAAAACATAGACAACTCATACATCAATTATATGAAGAAAATTGGAATTTACGAGTAATTTATAAAAAATGAAATCTATAAAAACATAAATATAGTTATTTTTGAAAATGCCACGTAGCTGAAGCGACTGCTCGCGACAACAAGGCTTGAAAAAATAACTATATTTATGTTATTAACTTTTATTATTGTGAAATTATAATTCTCTGCCCTACAAAAATTAGATTTGGATTTTGGATATTATTTAAGTTTACTAAATTTTGCACTGTTGTTCCAAATCTTAAAGCTATACCTGATAAAGTGTCTCCTCTTTGTACTATATAGACTCTTTGTGTAGTTGGTTTATTCAGTGACTGATTTTGATTCGAGTTAGTCATTGATATAGATGTAATTCTTAATTTCTCACCTGGAAATATCAAATTTGGATTTCTAATGTTATTTAGAGATACTATTTGGCTGACTGTAACTCCATATCTTAAAGCAATGCCTGATAGTGTATCTCCCGGCTTTACTGTATATATAATTTTCCCAGTAGCCCTAGTTTCGTTTCCTTGCACTGTTGAATTAGTTGGAATCTTAAGAATTTGCCCAGGAAATATTAAATTTACATTTCTAATATTATTTATGCTTGCAATTTCCCCTACTGTTGTTCCATACATTAAAGCAATTCCTGAAAGAGTATTTCCTCTCTGTACAGTATACTCTATTGTTTTCGAAGAATCTTCTTCATTAGTTGGTCTTTGAGTTTCTGGTATATTTTCTGTATTGTCTAAAAAGATTTCTTCCGTAAATAAATCACTATCAACAAATCCCATTATTCCGCATAATCATTCCCATGTCGTTGTATTGAAGTCCAATATAATTATTCCAATTAGTAGTTATATTATCTAAAAAGTTTCTATCACCATAATATGCAAGCCATAGCGGGTATCTACTTGACAAATCTTCTCCAAACACATTACTTGCATTATAAAGGTCACTATATATCATCACTTGTTTTCCTGTAAGATTTTCTACTGTTTCTAAAAATACTCTAGAAATTTGATTTATTGTGTCTATATCAGCTCCTTGAAATGTTTCATAATCCATAACTAACCTGCAATCAACTTGTTTTCCAGATATAACTGATGAAAAAAATTGAGCTTCTTGTCTTGCTTCTTCAGCATTTGTAGCTGTCAGGAAATGATAAAATCCAACCTTTAATCCATTTGCTTTTGCATTTGAATAATTGATTTCAAAGTATGGATCTTTCCAGTCGCTTCCCTGACTTGCCTTAATAAATACAACATCTATTCCTGAATCTCTTACCAAACTATAATCAATATATCCTTGCCAGTCACTTACATCTATTCCAGAATAAGATAGATTTTCTTCTGGTGTAATTGCATAACAATTATAACCAATAGTTGTACAAAAACTAATTATAGCAACCAAAATAAATGTTAATAAAATACTTTTATGTATAAATTTGCCCATAATAAAAAACTCCTTTCATTATACATTATATGGAGTTTTTTATTATCTGGTTACTCAGTTCTCAAACTCTTAACTGGATCTTGTTTACTTGCTACCTTAGCAGGAATTAGTCCAGCAATTATTGTTAATACAACACTTATAACTATTAAGATTACTCCGCCAACTAAAGGCAAATGACTTAAGTTGCTTACATTTGCGACTTTAGAGATTACTAAATTTATTGGTATATTCAAAAGTATTGTTACAACAATTCCAAGTACTCCTGCAAATAAACCTACAATTAGAGTTTCTGCATTAAATACTCTTGATACATCTTTCTTAGATGCTCCTATAGCTCTTAATATTCCAATTTCTTTTGTTCTTTCAAGTACAGATATATATGTTATTATACCAATCATAATACTTGATACTACTAAAGATATTGAAACAAAACCAATTAGAACATAGCTTATCATATCTACTATATTTGTTACACTACTCATAAGCATTCCAACTAAATCATTGTAATTTATTGCATTTCCTTCATTACCTTCATCTTTTTGTTTTTGATTATATTCTCCTATGATATCTTTTATATTTTCTTTTGATTCAAAGTCTTTTGCATATAAATATATTGTAGATGGTTCTTCTAAATTAACCGAACCTAACTGCTCTAAAACAGAATCATAAGTTGACTCAGCTTGTTCTCTATATTGTTCTATTAAATTAGCTAATTGCTCTGCTGGTAGTGATTGTAAATACATTTTTTGTTCTGTGCTTAAATTTTGTATATTAAACTCTTCATCACTAAATTCTAAGCCTGTTATAACATTTACATCAGGATTATCCTTTTGTTCTTTTACAATTTCAGAATCATTTATTTTGTTAATTACATATTCTTCAAGTTCTTTTGTATAAAGAATTCCACCCATACTGGTTCCTGATACTGTTGCATCTTCATTAGGCTTGATTATTCCAACTACTTTTATTTCTTCAGCATTTTCAAGTTTTTGTTTTAAATATTCCTCATCTTCACTTCTATCAACCCAAATATTATTCTTTTTCTCATAATAATCTGTATTTAATAAAACTTTAAAAGATAAATTTAAAATATCATCATAGCTATAACTTGTTTCTTCTGATTCAACCTTTTCTCCACTTGTTATTGTCTTATACATTTCTTCTAGTTCTTTTTGATCTCTTATTCCTAAAGCATAAAGTACAAAATCACTTATTTGATTATCTTTATCAACAACTACAACTACTTCATTATATTTTTCTGGAAGTCTACCACTTACAACTTGATACATTTGCTTATTTAGTTCTTCATTCTCAAACATCTTGTTCCAAACATCACTTACTACAAACATTGATTGCATATCATTTAGTGTCATACCCATACTTTCTAGTACAGTATTTGGATTTACTTGAACTACACCATTAGATAAATCACTTTTAAATAATTGTAAGTGTAAATTATATGCATAACTTATTGCTGTTGTATAATCTTGCATTTTATTTGATTCATCTTCAATATATTCTTTAAATAGTTTCAAATTATTAGTTTGGACTCTACTACTCATAATCGACATAGTATCACCTATTGTATTATTAGAATATATCCTATTAGGATCTCTGCCTTCTTTATTAACTTTCTTAAGTTCTGTTTCTGTCATTGCAGAACCTAAATCAATAGAAGCAGTTTCAATAGTTAATGGGTATGATGTAAGAGTTTCTTCTTGAACTCTATTTATATATTCTTGAACACCACTTGATAATGATAAAATAAGTGCTATTCCAATTATTCCAATAGATCCTGCAAAAGCTGTAAGTATTGTTCTTCCTTTTTTAGTCATTAAATTGTTTAAGCTAAGTGATAATGCTGTAAAAAATGACATATTAGTTTTTAATTTCTTTTTACTTTTACTATCTTTTTCACTATTTTCTTCCGCTTCATACGGATTATTGTCACCTTGTATTTTACCATCTCTGAGTTCTATTATTCTTGTTGAATATTCATTAGCAAGCTCACTATTATGTGTTACCATTATAACTAATCTATCATGAGCTACTTCTTTTAATAGATTCATTATTTGCTTGCTTGTTTTAGAGTCTAAAGCTCCTGTTGGTTCATCTGCAAGTAATATGTCTGGATTGTTTACTAAAGCCCTTGCAATAGCAACTCTTTGCATTTGTCCGCCTGATAATTGATTAGGCTTTTTGTTCATATGTTCTTCTAATCCAACTTTTTTAAGTGCATCTTTTGCTCTTTTTATTCTTTCTTTTTTAGATACTCCTGAAAGTGTTAAAGCTAATTCTACATTTGATAAAACAGTTTGGTGTGGTATTAAATTATAGTTTTGAAACACAAAACCTATTCTGTGATTTCTATAAGCATCCCAGTCTTTATCTTTATATTTTTTTGTACTTATCCCATTTATTATTAAATCACCTGATGTGTAATTATCTAAACCTCCTATTATATTTAATAGAGTTGTCTTACCGCTTCCAGATGGTCCTAGAATAGATACAAATTCGTTTTTTCTAAAACTTATGCTTACATTTTGTAAAGCATTTTGTTTAAAATTGTGGGTTTCATAAACCTTGCTAATATTTTTTAATTCTAGCATATTGCCTCCTTTATAGTATCCCCTTCTTTTTATTACTCCTTAAGACTAATCTACTAATTATTAAATTACAGTATCTTTTATTCACTAATAGTTATATATAATGCAGACCTTGTGCCATAATCTACACTTTTAGATGTTGTTTCGCTTGTACCTCGAGCACTTATTGGAAAATACATTGCATTATTTAAATGACTTCCTCCTCTGTTTACTCTACTATTATATCCTAGACATTCCATAGTTTTATCATATACATTTCCTGCCATATCATATATATTATTTACTTTATATTCTTCTTTAGAACCTGTTGGATTAACATAGTATTCTTCATAATTTCCTCTATTTTCTGAATGAATTGTAATTTTAGAAACAATCTCATCCTCACTTGTTGTCATCCATCTTAAAGCACTATCCCATTCACATCCCCATATCATATGACTTACAACACTGTCTGCATCAGTGATTGTTTTGCTTAGCTTATACATAGTATACCAGTCTTGATTTGCTATATCAGTATTATTTTTTTGAACTACAGCTGTTTGCTTACTTAAGTCCCCTGTTTCATATCTTCCAATATAAAATCCTTTATATGTAATTATACTCTTTACCATTTCATTAAATTCATTTTGGAGTTGTATCTGAAAATCATAAGCATCTACTGTACCATCTTCATTTAAGTCTTCATTAAATCCTGCTTTCGTCAAGTTTTCTGTATCTCCATCATATAACTTTCCACTTGCAACATCTGAGTCAGTATTATTAGTTATTACTCCTGGTTCACGATAACTATTAGTTCCTACTCCATATCCTCCAGAAGGTTCTTCTAATATTCCCTGTTCATTTTGGAAAATATATAATCTTCCTTCATAATCAGTCTGACTTCCATTTTGTAATTTTACCATTTCACTTATATTAGGAACAGGTACCCATACAAATTCATTTTCTTTTTCATCTTGTACTACTATTCCTTTGCTTGCAGTATTAGCTGAATCCTGAGTGATTTTAAATCCTTTTGGAATTACAATACTTTGATTATCTTTGTCTGCTATTGTCGTTGTTGTTTCAAATATTGTACCAGCCTTTTTTGCTTCTGTTACCTGTGATGTAATCTCATCTAGTTCTGGTATTTCAGTATAATTTTCAGTAGTTTCATTTTCTTCTGTAATATTATCTTCTTGAAAAATATTTTCCTCTGCTATCTTTTTGTCATTTTTTATAATAATTACCATAAAAATATTTAAAATAAAAGTTATAATAATTGCTATAATAAGAATCACAACTATTAATGAAATTCCTTTTATATTATTTTTCATATGTATTAGTTTATGTTAGTTTCAATACTAACATACTCTCCTTTCACACAATGTAAAAAACTTTAATAAATAAATTATATATTATTGGTAATGTCAAGTCAAGAAAAAAACTCCTTTCGGAGTTATTTTTCTTAAAATCCAAGTTTTTTAAATAAATCATCTATTTCTTTTCTGTATTGTGGATACCCATTTGCTTCAATCATAATATTTCCTAATCTTTCTATTCTAGTATATGTTTTTTTGGTTGTTAAAACATATTCTCCTTTATTATCATCATCATTAAATGATTCCGATACAACATTGCTTTTTGTCTTCTGTTTTTCATATGATTTTTTTGTCAAATTAAAGAATTGTGATGTATAGTCTTGGTCGTAAAGTTTTACATATCTAAAACTGAATGTACCTTCTGAGCTTTTAGCTAAAAATGCTGATATAATTACATACGCAACATTTGAATATCTAGTAGTTTCATTAGTTACGGTACAACCACTTTCTGTCAATACTTTATCAAATTTAGTTTCATCTGCTACCTTAACTGTCTTTTTTGCTAGTATCACTATTATCATTAATCCAATTAAAATTGTTAACGTCACACAAACGATTATTAGCGAGTTTTTTATACTTTTTACAGTTTTTTCATCTGGTATTACATTATTACTCATATTTATCCTCCGTTTATATTTTATTAAATTAAATATAACATAACGAAAAGAAATATACAATATTTATGTAAATATTTTAATTTTTTTATTAAAACTCTATATTTGGGTAATAATAAAACTATATTTATATTGAATTGTAGCTAATAATTATATCTTAATAGAAAGGATTTTTTTATGTCTTTTTGGATTAAAAATTATAAAGAAAAAAAGAATTTTGAATCTCTTAAAAATAATATAAGTTCGGAGGTTTGTATTATTGGTGGAGGCCTTTGTGGCCTTACTACAGGTTATTATTTATCTAAAAAAGGATTAAAAGTTACCATTGTAGAAAAGGATACAATTTGCTCTAAAACTAGTGGCTGTACTACCGCTAAAATTACAAGTCAACACGGTTTATTCTATGATTATTTAAGTAAATCTTATGGTATCGATTTTGCTAAAGATTATCTTTTAGCAAATGAACAAGCAATTATGAATATTACAAATATTGTAGATGATGAAAAAATAAAATGTGATTTATCTAAACAATCTTCTTATGTTTTCTGTGATAAAAAAGATGATTTAAGCTTATTTAATCAGGAAATATCAACATTGAATCGTATTAAAAATATTAATAATGATTTGAAAAAAAGTCGGTTTTGATTTTGATGCAAAGTTTATAAAAAAACTTGATATTCCAATTAAGAATTATGGTGGGATTGAGTTTAAAAATCAGGCTATGTTTAATCCTAGAAAATATGCTTTTGGACTTGTTAATTGCATTTTAAAAAATGGTGGTAATATTTATGAAAATACAAAGGCTACTAATATTAAGTTTAAAAGCGGTTTTTATTATATAACTGCAAATGGAAGAACAATAAAATCAAAATATGTAGTTCTTGCAACACACTTTCCAATTAAAAATTTTCCCGGCATGTATTTTCTTAAAATGTATCAAGACATTTCTTATGTTATTGCTGTTAAAACTAAATCAAAAGTTTTTGATGGTTACTATGTAAATGAAAGTTCTCCTAATATATCTTTTAGAAATGTATATGAGAAAAATGGTGAAAATGTTGTTCTTATTTCTGGAAATGGTCATAAAGTTGGTAGAGCTATTTCAGATAAAGACAGTTATAAATTTTTAGAAGATATTGCGAAAAAATTATTTGGAAATTATGAGCTTTTAAATAAGTGGTCAACTCAAGATTGTATAAGTTTGGATAAGCTTCCCTATATCGGTAATTTTTCAAAAATTCTTCCTAATATATATGTTGCAACAGGATTTAAAAAATGGGGTATGACTTTGTCAAATGTATCAGCTAATATTATTGCAGATAAGATTTTAGGAATTGAAAATAAATATGAGTATTTGTTTAAGCCTTCTCGTATAGATGCTTTAAAAAACTCTAAAGCATTTGGTGAACAAATGAAAGAAACTGTATATTCTATAGCATTAAATAAGTTTAAGATTCCAAAAGAAACAATAAAGGATATTAAAAAAGATAGTGGTAAAATTGTTATGTTTAATGGTAAAAAAGTTGGTATTTACAAAGATACTGCTGGATATTGTTATATGGTAAAGCCTATATGTACACACTTAAAATGTGAACTTCAATTTAATCAAAATGATAAAACTTGGGATTGTCCTTGTCATGGCTCAAGATTTAACTACAAAGGTCAAGTTATAAATAATCCTGCTGTATTCGATTTAAGGAAATTATAACATAAATATTTACGTTTTTAATAAAACTATGGTAATCTGCTTAAAAATGTGATATAATGCGATTATCAATAAATCAATTACGCATTTTTAAAGGAGGTTTTAAACTTGAAAATTACATCTGATAGTGAAACTTTAGCTGAAAATAAAGTTCTTATACTATATGTTTTAAGTAATGTTAATAAGCCTATTACAAGTGATGCTCTTTATAGTATTGTTACTTCTGCTATAGATTTAAATTACTTTTATTTTCAACAGTTTCTTTTAGATTTACTTGAAGTAAAGTATATTGTAAAGTATAAAAAAGAAGCTCAAGATGTATATGAAATAACTGAGTCTGGTAAAAATACTCTAGATTTAACTTTAGATATTTTACCTGGAATTATTAAATTAAAAGTTGATACTAATTTTAAAACAAATATGGAATCTTTTGAAAATCAAGAATCTGTAATTGCTGAATATACTCCTAAAAGTGAGAATGAATACGAGATTGAATGTAAGATAGTTGAAAATGGTGAAATTGTTTTTGAAATAAAAACATATGCATATTCAAGAGAGCAAGCTCAAAATATAGTTGACAACTGGAAAAGAAATGCTATAAAGCTATATCCAGAAATGTTACATATATTAACTAATTGATATTTAAAATTTTATAGATAAAAATATTATAGTTTGTGCACAATTATAATAATAATTTACAATATTATTTATACATTTACGTGCCTTAACTATAATATTTTTATTTATATTTATAATATTTGCTATTCGTAAAGATTCTTTTTTATTTCTTATTTTATAATTTTGTGTTTGCAGTATTATTATTTTATTAGATTTACAACCTCATCAATAGTAGCAATTCTTTTTTCTCCTGTCTTAATATCCTCTAATTCTACTTTTCCATCTTCTACTTTGTCACCTAATATTGCCATATATGGTGTTCCTAGAATTTTGCAATCTTTTATTTTAGCTCCAAAAGAAATATTTTCTCTATCATCTAAAATTGCTTTTCCATTTAGTTTTTCATAAAGTTCTGATGCTTCTTTAGCTTTTTCTTCATTTTCCATTTTGTAGATTATCTGAACTTTATATGGTGCTAGATCTTTTGGAAGAGCTATTCCTGTTACTTTACCATTTTCATCTTTTAAAACCGAATTTTCATATATTGCTGCTAAAAGTCTTGATACACCGATACCATAACATCCCATATAATATGGTTTTTCTTTTCCATCTTTATCAATATATTTTGCATTCATAGTATCTGAATACATTGTTCCTAGTTGAAAAATATGTCCAAGTTCTATTGATTTTGTTTTCTTAAATTTTGATATGTCTTTAATTCCATATTCTGTTTCCAAGTATTCTTCATAATTTTCTTTTTCTAGAATTTCTGTATTTAGGGCAACTTGGGTTTCTTCATCATACAAAATAGTATCTTCACCTATTGGAGAAACTAACATACATTCTTCACTCTTTTTACCTCCCATTGAGCCATTATCTGCAACAACTGGTAAGAATTTAAGTCCAACTCTCTCTCCTATTCTTAAATATGCATTTCTTATATTTTTATAAGATTTGTCTAATCCTTCTAAATCAGTATCAAAGCTATATGCATCCATCATTAAGAAAGATTTTCCTCTTAAAAGATAGCCCCTTGTTCTAATTTCATTTCTATACTTTTCACCTATTTGATAATATGTAACTGGCATATGTTTATATGATTTTAATTTTTCTCTTGCAAACTCAACAACCGCTTCTTCAGCTGTTGGAGCAATGCAATATGTTCCCTTATCTGATTCTACTGTTAGCATTACACCTTCTTCAATATATTTGTCCCATCTTCCAGAGCTTTTCCACATTGTATCTGGTTGTAAAGTTGGAAGTTGTACTTCTATACATCCTGCTTTATTTAATTCTTCTTCTATAATTCTTTCTAGATTTCTTTTTACAAGCATTACTATATTACCATAAGCATATACTCCTGCACCATATTGAACTAATTGTCCTGATTGTAATAAAATGTCTTGTGCAGGATACATTTCATCTAAATTGTTTACTCTCATTGTTCCTATTCCTGATTGTGATAATTTCATTTTTTTCATTCCTTTCCTTATTTATTGTTATTTTCATTTTCTTTTTTTATATTTTCGCCATCTTCAACTTTTTCTTTATCTATTTTATCATTTTCTTCAACTAATTCATCAATAACAACTTGTCTATTACTGTCAAGTTTATATTTCGGTAGTTCTGGTAAATCTTTAAGTGATTTTAAGCCAAACATTTTTAAAAAGTCCGTTGTTACTCTATATGTCATCGGTTTACCCGGCAAGTCAGCTTTTCCTGATTGTTCTATTAGATTATATTCTAATAATCTATACATAGTACCACTAGAATCAACACCTCTTATCATATCAATATCAGCCTTTGTGCTTCTTGGATTATATGAAAGTATGGCTAAAACTTCAAGTGATGCTTGTGAAAGAGTTGGTACCACTCTTTTATCAAAAGCTGGATATAAATACTCATGATATTCTTTTTTGGATGCTAATTGATATCCATCTTCAACTCTAACAATTTCTAATCCTCTATTCTCTCTAGCATAATCTTCATCCAGTTCACCTACATATTTAATTATATCATCAGAACTTAATTCCAAAATAGTCATAAGCTCTCTTATCTTTACTATTCTCCCGGTTGAGAATAGTATAGCTTCTATTACTCCCTTTATTTTCTCTCTATCCATTACTTACCTTCTATTTATTTTTCTTAGATATCTATTTCTTTAGTGTATTTATTTTACCACTTTTTTATGGTTAATTTCAATACTTTTATGTTATTTTAATATTATGTTGCAACTAACTATAACATATTTTTGCGTTATTTATTGATTTATTTTTTCTAATATGATAATATTTTTTTAGGTTGGTGATATTATGGAAGAAAAAAAAGATAATCAAAACAAAAAAATAGAGATTGTTAAAGGAAAATCAAAAGATTTAAAAATCTCTGATGTTAAAGATAATTTAACTTTTGAAGTTCATAAAAATGATGCTAGAAAAAATGGTGAAATTGTAATACCAGAAAATAAGAAGAACAATTGATTTTGTTATATTCTAGAATAAAAGAACAGCTGATTTTATATTTCAGCTGCTCCTATTATTCCTGCATCATTTTTTAGTTTTGCCGATACTAATTCATATTTAGTATCTTTATTAAATATATATTTTTTTAAATTTTCTTTTAGTCTTGGAAGGAATATATCTCCATAGTATGAGAAACTTCCTCCAAAGCATATTGCTTCTGGTTCAAAAATGTTTATTATATTAGCCAAGCCAATACTTACGTTGTCTAAATATTCAGTAACTAGCTTTTCTACCTCTTTCTTACCAATATTTTCTCTAATATATTTTTGCATTTCATCTGATTTAATATTTTTATCTAGTTTTAGTTTCCTTATTGCTTCTTTTTTAAATCTTTTCATTGATGCAAATGTCTCAAAACATCCCCTATTTCCACAATTACATTCTATTCCATTTTTATCAATTATCATATGTCCTAGTTCAAATCCAGGATTCCTTTTAGGTTCTAATAATTCTCCATTTAAAAATACTGCGCTCCCTACTCCTGTTCCAATACATAGAAATATGCAATCATCATATTTTTTTAAAGCACCATAATTTTTCTCAGCATAACCCGCACATTTTCCATCATTTTTTAATTTTATTTTTGCAGAATATTTTTCTTCTAATATTTTAGCAATTTCAAATTTTTTGATATGCAAGTTTACTGTATTCTTTATTGCTGTTTCCGTAGGATTTCCTGGAACAGCAATACCAATCTTAGAAATGTCTCCTATTTCGTAATCATTTTTTATTAGTAAGTCATTTATTTCACTTTCAATAGTATCTAAAATAAATTTTTGTGCCTGCTTTTCTGTTTTTATAGATTTTATCTCAACATCTCTTATTTCTTTTGCTTTTAAATTACCGTTTTTTTCAATAATACCTGTTGCAATATGACTTCCACCTATATCAATTCCTATCTTCATATCTATTCTCCTAATACTGCTGAGAATAAGAATGTTCCCATATAAACTTGGATACAAGGTACTAGTACAACTACAGTTATGAATATTAGTAAAACTCCAACCAAACTGTACATAATCTGAGGTAAAACTTTTATAATTCTTTGTAAAACGACATCAATATCCATCTCCATAAAATCAATCAATTTTTCCATCATTGTTGATAAATCAGTTTGCATACCAATTTTAAGCATTTCTACGACCATTATACTAGCAAGTCCTGATTCTTCAAAAGGCTTAACCCATGATTCACCAGCAATTATATTATTTATTGATGATTCTATTACAGAAAGCATAACATAATTTTTTACTACACTTTTACTAACTTCCAATGATTCTTGTATTCTCATACCATTTCTTAAGTTTAAAACCATCGCCTTGCATAATCTAGAAAAATCTATATCAAAAATCAATTTTCCAAAAATCGGCATTTTATATTTAAAATAATCCCAATTATATCTTCCTTTAGGCGTTTTTATATATAAGATAAGGGCTGTAATTATAACAGCTAATATTAATACTGGAATGTACCACACATTTTGCAGCGAATTTAAAAACTCTGAAAAAGCAAGTGTTATTGCTGGTAGTTCTTCTTTACTTCCTATCTTTGTAAATACGTCTTGTATAATTGGTACAATAATAACTGTTCCTAATATTAAAAGTATAAATAAAAATATAAATTGTGCTATATTAGGTATCAATATAGATTTTATTTTTTTAGTTAAGGCATGAGATGATTCAAGATATTCAACTGCCTGTTTTAGTGATTCTTCTAAAGAACCAGAAAGCTCTCCAACTTTTATAAGATTTATATATATATATGGGAATATATCTGAATAATATTCCATAGTTGTGTACATATAGTTTCCACTTTCAACTCCTGCTTGAATATCTTCTAATATTCCTCTTAGAGTTGAATTTTCAGTAGATTCAACTAATGTAGAAAGTGCATGAACATTATTAAATCCTGCCCTTTTAAGTAAATAAAAACTTTGTGTGAATATTACTAAATCTCTATTTGTAATCTTCTGTTGCAAAGATAACAACATATTAAGCCTTTCCTGTGGTGTAAGCTTTCTTGTATTAGCTTTAGCTATATTAGCAGAATTAGCAATTTTCATTAATTCATCTGAATTTGAAATTTTGTTTCTACTTGCTCTTTGTGATTTTCCAAAACTAGTTTGAATAATATCTATAGGTGTCATATCATTGGCTTTTAATCTTTTAACTAAATTTTGTTTACTTTTTTCTGTAATTCTGCTTTTTACCATTATTCCATTTCTATCAACAGCTTTATATATATACTCCGGCATTTTTTGCTCCTTTCTTCGAAACGGTCTATATCATAGACTAGAATCCAGATTGTGAAGACATTCTATTATTCATTTCTTCTTTTTTCATTCTTAGTTGCATTATTGTTCTATTTAGTATTTCAATGTTTTTCTCTTCTACTTGAGCTTTTGCTTGTTCTAATGTTATTACATCATCAACATACAATTGTGCTAAAGCATTTATGGCGCCTATACTTCCATTTCCTGAAGAACTTTGTATTGCATCTTCTATTTCAGAAACACTTAATTTATCTTTTCTAATAATACCTGCTATAATGTTATCAACTACCATAACTTCTGGAATTAAAGTAAGTGTTCCTCTTTTGTTTTTTATAAGTCTTTGTGAAATAACAAGCTTTAATAATGATGCTATTAAGTATTTTATTGTTGCTTGATCTCTTACTTCATAAAAGTTTATCATTCTATCAATTGTTTCTGCACAAGATTTTGTGTGTAAAGTTCCTAAAACTAAGTGTCCTGATTCTGCAGTTTCTATCGCAGCATCTAGTGTTTCTTTATCTCTTATCTCTCCTATTACTAAGATGTCACAGTCTTCTCTTAAAGAGTTTTTAGTTCCTAAACTATATGCTGGCATATCACCACCAGCACCTACTTCTTTTTGTATTATAACTGATTTTTTTGATGTATGCTTGTACTCTACTGGGCTTTCTAATGTAAGTATTTTTCTGTTTTGATTTTCATTTATATAATTTATTAAAGCATTTAAAGTGGTTGATTTTCCAGAGTTTGTTTTTCCTGTAACAAGTATTAAACCTTGTGGTTGTAACGTCATTCTTCTTACTATATCTGGAACTCCCAAATCTTCATACTTTGGCAATTCATTTCTAATTAATCTAGTAGTAATAACTGGAACTCCTCCAGAATAAGAAACATTTATTCTTAAACGGATATCACCAAATTCTTCTGAACAATCTAATACTTTTTTTTCTCTAAAACTTTTGTCTTTTTCTACATTTCCTTTTAAGAAGAAGTCATATATTTCCCACATATCATCATCAGTAATTACATCATACTCTTCTAATGTAATTAATTCTCTATTTATTCTTAAAATAGGTTTTAATCCTGATACAAAGTGAGCATCAGAAGCTCCTTGTTCTTTTGCCTTTTTTAAAATTTCATCAACATTCATTATATTCTTTCCTTTCGTAAATTTTAATAGAATAGTAGTTTATCATTAAGTTCTTCTAAAGTGGTAATTCCATCTACTACTTTTTGAATGCCATCCACTACAAGTGGTTTATAGCCTTGTTCTAGTGCTTTATCTCTAATTTGTATAGAAGAGGCATTTGAAACAATAAGATCTTTTATCTCATCTGTTACAATTAAAGTTTCAAAAATACCTATTCTTTCGTAATAGCCACTATTGTTGCAGTAACTACATCCTACTGCATCATAAGTAACCTTATTATCTACATCAAAGTTAACATTGTATTTGCTTCCTATTTTATTTATTATGGCTTTTTCTTCATCACTAAATGGTCTTTCTTTTCTACATTTTGGACATAATTTTCTTACTAATCTTTGTGAAATTGCTGTTGCTAATGTACTTGATATATCATAATTTGATATATTTAATTTTCTTAATCTAGATACAACTTCAATTGCATTTAAAGTGTGTATAGTGGTTAATACATAGTGACCTGTCTGTCCAGCTTGCATTGCTATCTCTGCTGTTTCTTGATCTCTTATCTCTCCGACAAGTATAATATTAGGGTCTTGTCTTAAAACAGTTCTTAATGATTCTGCGAATGTATTTTTTGGATCTATTTCTATTTGATTTAATCCAGGTATTCTTATTTCCACTGGGTCTTCAATTGTAGTAATATTTATATCTTCTTTATTTAATAAGTCTATTACACTGTATAATGTTGTAGTCTTTCCTTCTCCAGTAGGTGCTGCAATTACTGTTATACTATTTCTTTTATCAAAAGCATCTTTTACTAATTTTTCATCATTAGGAAATCCTAGTTCAAACAATCCTCTAATTGTTGTATTTTTCTTTAATAATCTTAGAACGAATTTCTCACCATAAATATTTTTTTGTGAAGATACACGAATATTATAATCTGGATACATTATAATTCTACCATCTTGTGATTCTTGTTTTTCCATATGCATATTTGATATTGCTTTTAATCTACCTATTATTTGGGTTTGCTTATCTTTATCAATGTGTGCAACGTCAAAAAGTATACCATCTATTCTGTACCTTATTCTTATATCTTGCTCTAATGGCTCAATATGAATATCACTTGCTCTTTGCTTCATTCCAGCTTTTATAATATTATCAACAAGACTTGAACCATTTGCATCTGTATTTATTGATTCTGTTGAAACATTATTTAATTCTTCTAAAACATCTAAAATATTTTGTTTAAAAGTAATATACGGTACCATTACTAATCCTTTATTTAACATTAGTAATCTTACAGCCTCAATTTCACTTTTATTTATAGTATTTGCAAAACATACTTTTATTTCTCCATTTGATACTTCAAATGGAATTGCCAAATATTTTTCTGCTAAATCCAAAGAAATATAACTACTTACATTAATCTTAATATCACTTGTACTAAATAATATAGTTTTTTCTTCTAGTATTTCCCCTAGTGCATTTAATAACTTTTGAGGTTCTACTATATTTAATTTATAAATTATATCTCCTATTTTTTCCTTTGGATTATTTTTTTGATATTCTATTGCTCTTACAATATCATCTTGTGATACAATTCCCTTTTTTACTAATTCAATTCCCAAAGCCTGTCTATTTGATGCCATAATATCTCCTTTCTTTTAACATTTTTACCAATACCTTAAAACATATTTTATTGTTTTTGAGTAATTAGGATTATCTACATCTTTTCCAGTTGCTATACTTACTTCAATTACAGTTTTGTTATTTTCAATACCTTGTTTTGCAGTAAAAGATACTATATTAACTGCAATTTTTTCTTTATCTTTATATATTGCTTTTTCTGAAGGCTTGTAAGTATAGTTTGTACCACTTTCAAAAGATATAACAGTTTCTTCATCCTTGGTTTCAATGTTTACCTTTCTACTTTCTTTAACATCCTTTACAAAATTAACATTGAATTTATTAAATTCTTCTGAGCTAATGCTGTTTGAGTCGATATTATCTAAATTACCAAATATATAACTACTTAAATAAGCCAAAAGTGCAATGGTCACTGAAAACATAATTATATACATTATTAGAGCTATTAAGGTTATTCCTTTTTCTTTCTTCATTTTACTACTCTCTTACCTTTATTTTATTCATTGGAAAAGTTACTTCATTTCCTCCTATGTTATATACTACTGTGATGTTTATCATTTTTAGTAAATCTTCTTCTACTCCTGATTTTTCCGCGTAATTTGTTAAAGAATATTCAACATGGCTACTATTTTTTTCTTCATTAAAATATTCAGTCATTTTTGCTTCTTCAATCATTTGTTCTATTCTATCTTCAGTAATATTTTCATAGTTTTCTAAATCAATTTTTTCAAATATTTCGGTAATACAACCAGTTGCAACTTGATGAACTTTTGTTGAAACAGTTGTTACAAAGATTTGATAATATATATTTACAACTAAGGCACTTGCTAATACAAATATAATTAATCCTCCAACAATATCAATACCAGTTGCTCCCTTTTCATTACTTTTTTTCATTTAACCACCTATTTGAGATAAAAATATACTAATCCATACTATTGCATTTGATATACATAAATAAGCTGCAATAGGTAGTTTCTTATTATATTTTTTCCCTTTATTTATAAATTTATTTATTAAAGTTTTTATTGCTATAATTAGTAGTGTATATATTATTGTTAATATAGTTGCTATTTCTAAACAGAAAAAGTTTATTATTATGCATAATATAATAACACTAATTTCATAATCATCTTTTGCTTTTTTCTTTAATCTAAATGTACTTAATATTGTTAGTATTGCTATTACCACAAAATATATAACAATTCTATTTATGTTAAAATTCTTTGTAATAAAATATTGATATATAATATTTAATAGAGATATTACTATACCATATATCAGTACTCCTTTATGAATTTCATTATGTTCTATATCTATTCCAGCAATTAAGAATAAAAATACAATAAATAGTATACCAAGTAATAGTTCTATTCCTTTAAAAGTAAGTATTGTATTTATATTTATTCCTAAGCCTAATGCAAGAATAATAAATGATAGGCCTGTTAAAATTTCTATTAGTGGATATCTAAAACTTATTTTTGATTTGCAATATCTACATTTTCCGCCTAAAAAGATGTAACTTAATATTGGAATTAAGTCAACGAAAGACAATTTATGATTACATTTTGTACAAAATGATTGCTTATATATTATGTCTTTATGTAAAGGTATTCTGTATGTAGCAAGAGTTAAGAAGCTTCCAAAAAAAGATCCCATTATAAAGATTATTATATAAATTAAAGCATTCATTATGTACTCCTTTCTTTCATAATTTTAAATAAAGGCTACCTAAATACGATTGATTTAGGTAACCTCATATTTAGTACTATTATCATGAATAATAGATTTTGTAAAAATTGCATTATTATGATTTTAATTCTTGGATTAATGCATTAAGTTGATCTGTCATATTTTGTAATTCTGTTTTTTCAACTAATTCTGAATCTTTGTAATCTTGAACAGCATCTTTAGACATGTTGATTAATCCACCATCTTGTAATGCTATTGAAAGTGTTACTCCTGCTAGAATTAATAGTATAATTATTGTAACAACTAATGCAACTAATGTAATACCATTTTCTTTCTTAAACATATTTTTTCCCTCCTTAGTAAAATTTGTGTTATATA
The DNA here is from genome assembly GCA_947628825.1 of uncultured Clostridia bacterium. Classification (GTDB taxonomy): domain Bacteria; phylum Bacillota; class Clostridia; order TANB77; family CAG-508; genus CAG-793. The sequence continues at coordinate 38,771 of CANRBH010000003.1, forward strand.
TATATTTATTATAATAAATATAACCTAAAATTAAATTATTTTGTGCCACTATTTACGTTGGCTGCTGTGTAATAATTATCTGTTGTATTTCTATCAATATTTTGATTTGAGTCAATACCTTCTGTTAAAACTTCATTACCGGCTTCTACAAAAGGATTAACTTTTCCAGGATTGTAATTTTTTTCGCTTCTATACTTTGATAATTCACTATCTGTTAAATCGAAAACTGTGTTTGTTGCTTCATACTCTTGTTCTGTAATTTGATCATCGATTTCTTTCGCTACTTCTTCTGGAGTAGCATAAGCTGTTACTTTACTTGGAATGACTCTGTTTGTAGGCATATATTGATAAAGTATCAATGCTAAAACTACTGCTACAGCAACTGTAATTAGCAACATAATAAAAGTTTCTTTTATTATTGTTTTTACCATTTTTTACTCCTTTTCTTAGGTTTACATACGTTGTCCTTTCGTTTATTTTTTTGCACCTAATACTTTTGATTTTGAACCATCTTCTGATACAGTAACCTCAGGTTCATCTGCTTGTACACTATTGCCTTCTTCTTCACTTGGTTGTGGTGTATTTACTTCAATAGTAGTATTTTCTTTCTTTACAATTATATCCTTTACCACGAATGTTGCCTGCGAAGCTGTCATGTGAAAATCATCAATTATGAAATCTAACGTTGTATCATTTTCAAGTTCAGATATAAACTGTGTTATTGCAAGATATTCACCTTTTACAGTAAATTTTAGATTGCTATAGTTTTCATTACCAAGTGTAGATGTAGTTCTTTCAATATTGCTTAGTTCTACTCCATGTTCAGTTGCATGATTTCCAACTCTGCTCCACAAATATTCAATCGTATATATCTTTGTTTGTGTCGCTTGTCTTATCTCATTTTCTGTACTTTGTGCAACTAAATCTAGGTAGTCTTTTTTTGCCTTTGTAAGTAACTCTACATCTGATTGAAGCTTTTGTAATGCACTTGTATAGCCTTCACTTTGTGAATTTGCTATTGATATTGTTTGTGTTAATTCTGTGTTTTTTTGTTTTATATCTTTAAATCCATATACTTGAAATGGACCAATGTGCATTCCATTTTTTATGAATAAAACTAATAATACTATGCATAACACTAATAATATACTTAATAATGCCTTTCTCATTGTTTTCCTCCATTTCTAATATGTTCTTAGATTACCTTCTATTGATATTATAATATCATTTCCACTTTTTTGTCCTTCTGTTGATGCTATATCTTCCAAAACATTAGCATTTTTTAATTTTGCTTTAAAGTAAGCTAGTTGCTCATACTTTTCAGATTTAACACTTAGTACTATATGTTGCTTTATATTTTCTCCATCTGTTATTTCAGTATTATCGATAGATACTAATTCAACCAATTGTGGTATACTATATACAATTTTATTTAATAAAGTAGTAATTTGATTTTTTCTACTATTTCTTTCAACGATTACTGAGCTAATATTATTTAAATTTGAAGTATATCTTTGATAATCTATTGTTCTTCCAGTTATCTTACTATCATCAGAGTTTACTTTTGAAAGTTCTCCAGAAATATAATCTCTTACATCATCTGCTTCTGCAATTTTGCTATCAATCTGTTTTACTAAAAAGTTAGATCCTATAGAATATACTATTATGATAACAAAAACAGTCAAAATATTTCTTAAAAGAAGTTTTTCAGCCCAATCGAATTTTCCCTTCATATCTGTCTTAAAATTTATGTTTAGCTTAAAGTTTTTCTTAGCTTTTGGACCATTAGATACCTTCTTATCTTTTAAAGAATTTACATCAGAAGTCAAGAAGCTTTTTAAATTTTCTTTCCAATCCACTTGTAAAAAGTTTAATGCTTTTATTCCGTTTCCAAGTCCTTGCAAAGCAAGCGCTATTGCGGAGTCCACTTCAACATAATCTTTTATATTTATGTTCATATTCATTTGTTGTTCTAAGAAGAAAGGTTTTAAAATTTCAACCTTTGAATCTTTAAAATATTCTTTAAAATACAAGTCTATATTGTTGATAACTGCACCCATTCCTGTTATATAAATATTATCAATCTTATTATATAAATCTTTTAATACTTGTAGCTTTTCAGTTATTTTATACAATACAGGAACAATAAACTTTAAATATTCATTTTCTTCCATAGAGCTATAGTCTGTTTCCATGGTGTATATTGTCGTATTTTTACACACTTCATAAGATTTTGAATAAGAATTTTCTTTTTCATTTATCTTATCTAGAACTTCACTCATTCCTTCTTCTATTGTATCAACACTATATATTGCTTGATTAACAATTGTTGTTACTGTTGTTTTATCTTCTATGTTTATTATCATAGAGTTTTTATTTTTTTCTACATTTATAAGGTTTGGAATGGCCGTTGCTAAAGGTGTAAGTAATTCTAATCTTTTTTTACCAAAAAACATTTGTCTTTCTGCTATGTCATTTTGGCTATCATAAACGTATATAACTTTACTTTGGTCAGGATTATCTATATTTTTTGTATATACATACTTACCTTCATATACGCTACTATTTAAATGATTTTCTGTACAAAAAGATTCAAATTCGGTTTTTATAGCTTTTGTTGCATAAGCCTTATTAGTCAAACTGAAAATATTAAAATAATAATATTTTTCATTAGATAAATTGCTACTGATAGGAATATTTTCACTATTTGTTTCTGTAACAATTTGATCAAGTGTTTCCATCAAGTCGTTATAGAATTTTATTCCATACGACTCAACGACAAAAGTATTATTGTCTTTTTTCACTTTAGCATATCTAATTAGCTTATCTGTTATATCAACTCCTAAACACTCTTGCATTTTTTCCTCTTTCTTCTATTGTTCTTTATATTTCTACAATTTTCTCTAGTTTATTTTATCTTTACATTATTTATATACATTATTTTATATTTTTTTAAATTAAAGTCAATACATTTTTGCTTAATGAAAACAAAATGTAATATTTGTAATTTTATTGATATATTATATTTTTTACTAAATAAAATCATAAAAATATATAACTCTTATTATGTCCTAATTTCGACTTAATATGAGTTATATTGATTTTAAATTTATTTTTAATAGTCTCGTTCCTTTTCTTCTTGTTTTAAATCTATATTATATGTTAAATTTTCAACAACATCATAAGTTTTTCCCAGATGATTTATTGTTTCTAATTCTTTTTGTGTTAATTTTGATTGTACTTCTTTTGATTTTTGAGTTTTTATTTTTCCTATGATTATTGAAAATGTATAATCATCTTCAACTTGCTTTATTGCATTTGGATTTATTTCTATTGCTAAATTTACATATTGAATTGCTTTATTTAAGTCTTTTTTTATAATTTGTATTTTTGCTAAATATAAATATCCATTTGCTTGTATTTTTTCGTCTTCACAATTTATACATTCATAAAAATATTTTTCGGCTTCATCATATTCTCTAAAAATTAAATAAATTTGTCCTAAATTTAAATTTGAAATATCTTTTAGTGAATTTATTGTTGCTGCTTTTTTATAATATTCTCTAGCATTTTGAAAATCATTTAACATAGTATATGTCATTCCTAGAAAATAATACAATTCATATTCTGCTGGTGAATATTTTAGAGCTTCATTATAAACAACTATTGCTTCCTTATATCTTTCATTATCATATAGTATGTTTCCTAATAATTTACTTGCTTTATAAAATTCTGGCTTTGTGCTTAATAAATTTTGTAAAAGTTGTATGCTTTCTTCTTCTTTTTTATTTTCATGAAGAATTTCTGCTAATTTGCAATATGTGTCATAATCCTTTGGATTAATATTTATTACTTTTAAATATTCACCTTCTGCTTTTTCTTTTTCTTCATTTTCTTCATATAATTTTGCAAGCATTTTATGAGATGTATAACTATTAGGTCGTCTTTCAATATTTAGTAAAAGCTTTTTCTTTAATTCATTTTTATTATTTTTAGATCTTGCTATATTAATTATTTCATCTAAGTAAATATTTTTCTTTTCTAATATTAAAAATAGTACTGGTATTATTACTGAAACTAAGTATATGAAGCTTAATATTAATAAATTAGGACTTTTCTTTATGAATATAAATATAAAATCAATAATTATACCAATAAATTCAAGTGATAATAAATATACATATCCAGAATTATTTTCTTTTATTAGTTTTGCAAACGTATATATAAATGTAGAAATCACTAATATACTAAAAATTATGATTTGTACCATATAAAACTTCTTTCCTTATATAATTTACTTTATTTTACTATAGCTATGTTTTTTTTTCAATATTTTTTGAAAATATAAATCGCTGTCTCTTTGTCGAAATTTTAGATTTCGCCTCAACGACTATATTAGCTACAAAAAAGGAAAAGAAAAAATTTTCTCTTCCTTTTTTGTTTTGGGTTAACCGGATTTTTCAACCGCTTCAACTTCGATGAGCTTTGCATGCATAACCTCAGCGATAATCGCAATGAATTCGTATTTTTCAACGGTCTTGTTTTTGATTGTGATAAAAACAAGTGAAGTCATACGCTCATCATTGGGAATATCAACCTTAACGGTTGCATCCATCTTACCCGTAAGCAAGTTGACAAGCTTTTCGAAGCTTTCTGCGGTTTCCCGGTCAATCACCTTAAATGTGTAGGTATAGTCCACATTTAGGCCCCCCTTTCAAAAATTTTCTTCATTATATTATTATTTATTGCTTTAGTCAAGTATTTTTACCTTTTTAAATTATGATTTATCTTAAAAAATTGTATTTATTTTTTACTTGATCTCTTTTTAATTACATATTTTTCTTTTTTAGATTAATTTTATTATCTTTGGAGATTCTAAATAGAAGAATTATATAGCACATTTTATCGTTTATTCCTTAAAAATTGTTTTGTTGTAGTTTATCGTCAACGATTTTTAAGTAGCTTTGCTATACTTTCATAAAATTTTAGAAATGAGGTAATATTATGACACTTTCAAATGCAGTAAAGCAAAGGATAATTAACTTAGCAGCACAGGAAAAAATTACTATTCATAAATTAGCTTTAAAATCTGGTACAGCTTATTCTACAATTAGTAGTTTTTTAAATGGTAAATGTACCAGCATAACATTAACTACTCTTTTACACATATGTGAAGGATGTAAAATAACTTTAAAGGATTTTTTCAATGATAAATTATTTAAGGATGTTACTCTAGATTCCGCTGAAAAGAAGCCTATAGAAAAGAGGTAAACTTAATGTTACTTTCAGTTGCTATTAGACAAAGGATTATAAATTTAACAAAATCTGAACATATTAGCTTAAGAGAATTATCAAGAAGATCTAATGTCTCATATTCAACTTTAATTAATTTTATGACTGGAAAAGGAAGTACAATTACTTTAGCTACTTTGTATAAATTATGTCTAGGTTTAAATTTAGAATTAGTTGATTTCTTTAACAATTCACTATTTATTGATGTTATTGATGAACATGAAAAAAGGTCATCTAAATTTTAAAATTGATAATTTTTCTTTAGCTTTTTAATTATGCATGTATATTGCTTAATTTTGGCAATTATCTAATTTGTTTCAATTATTCTAGTTTATAATTTATGTTTCTATCTCTCTTTGCTTTTATAGAATTTTTCTATATTTATTATTAAAAAGTATTTTTAATTTTCTTACTTTATGATAAAATTAAAATTGGAAAATATCTTTCCAATTTATTTTTTAGTAAAACTTTTGCATAAAATTAGAAAGGAGAAATTCGTATAAATATTATACGAATATAATAGAAATGAAATTAAATATTGTATTGGTTGAACCAGAAATCCCTCAAAACACTGGAAATATTGCCAGGACTTGTGCGGCTATTGGAGCTAAACTTCATCTTGTATATCCCCTTGGTTTTAGTATCTCTGAAAAAGCCGTTAAAAGAGCTGGTCTTGATTATTGGGATAAACTTGAAATAGAAGAACATATTTCTTTAGAAAAGTTTTTAGAAAAATATCCTCCAGAAAAAAACAATATGTTCTTCTCTACAACAAAAGGAAAGCATATTTATTCTGAACCCGATTATGGTTCAATGGATGAAATATTTATTCTTTTTGGAAAAGAAACCAAAGGTCTTCCTGAAGATTTACTTCTAAAATATATAAACAAAACCATAAGAATTCCTATGAGAGAAAGTTTACGTTCTCTTAACCTTGCAAATTCTGTTTGTGTTGTTGCCTATGATGTCTTTAGGCAATGCAATTTCTTTGGTTTGGAAGAAATCAGCTCATATTTTGATAAATAATATAAATTTTAAGTGTAGAGCAATGATTTAAAATCAATATGTTCTACACTTTTTTAGTTTTTTATAATATTGCTCCTAAAACTAGAATTCCTAAATTGTCTTTATATATTTCATCAAATTGAGATATTGGCAAAGGGTTCTCTCCCATTCCTACTTCTATTGTATAACCGGGTCTATTGTAATTTTGTATAAACCAATCTTTGTATCCCGCAAAACTTGAATTATATGGTGTGTCTTCTAGCGAATATCCACTTACTTCCGCTAGTTTCTCTCCTATTTCTAATGCTTGTGGTGGATTGTAATTTTGAAATCTCCAATAAATTGTTTTGCCCTGAGAATGGTATGCTAGTATAAGTCTAAAATCATGTCTTAAAGTAAAATTATATACAGCTATTGATTCTGGTTCTGTTAAAGGTGCTAATCCTACAAAGTCTCTTGGAGCTGGTCTTGTATATCCTTGTGAATATTTTATTGCTTTAGCATTTTGCCAAAGTGCAGGAAATTGTAAATTTAAATCCACACCTCTAATATTTGCTTTCCATCCTGAAGTAAATGGAATTTGTGGAAAATAGCTTGCTATTTCTTTTGCAAAATTATAAATTTCACTGTTAGGAACAATTTCTCCTGTAACTAAGTCTACCCCATCTGGATTTACCATTGGTACAATATAAATAGATGTGTTTTTATAAAGTATATTTGCAGATACACCATATATATTTAAATTATTTTTGTAAGCATAGCAATAATCTGCTAAAAATTTCATAAGTACAACAGATGTTATCCACTCGTTGGCATGATACGATGCAGAATAAAAAACCTTCTTATTCCCTTCCCCTATTTTTATATAAGGTATATCTTTTCCTAAAATGCTTTTTCCTATCGTTCCTATTTCAAGAAATGGATAAAGAACTTTTAAAGAATTTAAGTTTATGTTTAATATACTTGAACTATAACTTATATTAGTTGGAACAATAAAATTTAATGCACCATTTATGTATGGACTAAGTGCATTTCACGTATTAGGACCAACAATACCATCTGCTATTAATCCAAAATTTTTTTGAAAATATAATACTGAATTGTAAGTATTTCTTCCAAAAATACCATCAATCTCCCCATTATAAAATCCTAGTTTTTGTAATAAATTTTGTAAAAATTCTACCATAGGGCCGGTAGAGCCTATTTTTAAAGTTTTCATATTATAATGTATGTTATTCTTATTGTAGATGATACTTTTATTTTTATAAATAACCAAAATTTTTTACTAAAGTAGTTGACAAAACTGTTAAATTAGTATTATAATAAGTATTGTCGTTGATACACGCAGATATGGCGGAACTTGCTGAGGCTGTTCGAACGTAGTGAGTTACAGCCTCAGTATGTGTAGCTAGATATGTTATTTTATGCAGATATGGCGGAACTGGTAGACGCACAGGACTTAAAATCCTGCGGACTAATAATCCGTCCCGGTTCGATTCCGGGTATCTGCACCACTAGAACACCAAGTATTTTGAGAAATCAGAACTTGGTGTTTTAATTTTAAAATAGCGCAAAGTTCTAACACTTTTTCAAAGTATGAATTTTTTTTAAGTTAAAAATGTATTTTTTGAAACAGATTACCTGACTTGCTACTTCGGTAATTTGTTCTTTTTTATATTTAATGCTAATGCGTTACTAATTACATTTGCAGAATTAGATGATAAACCTGTATGGATGATTTTAATATGATAAGGTATTAAGGATTACGATTAACAAATTTACGCATATATCCTCATTGATGAAGCAGATGCTAAAAAAAAATGATATACAAATTATAAAGTTAAATAATGGTGGGTTTATAGGAATTGAATAAAATAAATAAAAATTTAATAAATCATTTGACTTTTTCACTTATTTTGAGTATAATAATTATAGAAAGATGAGATACCACAGAAATGTGGCGTATCGTTTGATTAATATTTTAAATTAAAATACATCTCTAACGATCCAACAGAGATGTGTTTTTTTCATTGTCTAATTTTCTTACTGTAACAACTAGAGCTACAAATAAGGCAATAGCGACAACGGTTACTATTGCAAGTTCAATAAATAATATGTATATAAAAAATAAGTAGACTTGTTCTAATAACATATGCATCGCCTCCTCTCAAGTAGGATACGATACACCACATTCTGTTTCTCTCATCTAGTTATAGATTATACTTTATTAATAGATAAAAATCAATAATTTTTTTACTAAAAAGCAAAAAAATGTTCTATTATATTTTATGTCTAAAAATATTATCAAAAATTCTAACAGATAAACATTTTTTTTATCAATGATAAGTTAGACTGTTTTTCTAATAAAATTTCTAACATTTAATTTAAATTTTTAGAAAAGCAGTTTTTTATGTTTTAGTTGCAGATTTATCAAGATTTATAGCTTTATACTATTATGGTATAGCTGAATTAGTGCATATTAAACATTGATAAAAATTGTTATTCAATAGCAAAAATAGAGAGAATAAAATTCTTAAAATCCTGCGGACTAATAATCCGTCCCGGTTCGATTCCAGGTATCTGCACCAAAATATCAGGTTAGAAATCAAATTTCTAACCTGATATTTTTGAATTTTCAGAATCTTTGATATTATGTAGAACTTAGTATATGTTGTTGCGATTATATATTTATCCATAATTTAATCTTTAATAATATTTTTTTTAATTATATTAATAACTTCATCATGTACTTTTCCATTGCTTATTATTGCACCATTTATACTTTGGTCATATCTTTGTTCATTTCCAAATAAATCCGTTACCTTTCCACCAGCCTCTTCAACAATAACTTTTACTGCTGCAATATCACAGTGTTTATGTTCTGTTCCCGTAAAAATTGTTAAAGTATAATCTCCAGTAGCAACTAAACAACCTGCTCTTGTAATACTTCCAATATCATTTAAGCGAGTTTTCTTTCTTAATTCTTCAAATACTTTGCAAACATTATATTCTGCCTTAGACCACATATCACAATGACCTACTGCTCTAATATCATCTAAATTATAATCATTCACAGAAATTTTTTCATTATTTTTATAAGCTCCTTTTCCTTTAATAGCTGTATATAAACTATCTGTAAAAGGATCATAAACTACTCCAACTTTTGGGACACCATCAATTACTAATGCCAAAGAAAATACTGCTACTGGTATATGTCTAGCATACATAGCTGTTCCATCAACTGGATCACATACCCATACAAGATTACTTATACCAAATTGTTCTTCTTCGCCATCTACACTATGCTCCGGATATTTTTCCTTTACTTTTTTAATTAAATATGAATTAATTTCTGTATCAGCATTAGTTACAATTGTTTTATCTCCTTTATAACTAGCACCATTATTTTGATTAAAGTATTTAATCATTATTCTACCTGCTTGATATGCAATATCTTTTGCAAATTCTAAATACTCTTCCATTTATAATCTTCACTCCTTAATTTTGCTACTAGTATTTCTGCTTTTTTATAAGTTATTGAATGTTCTCCCATTACATTTTTTCAGTAGTTCCATATTTATTATAGAATTTTTAAGAGATGGTGTCAACAGATAGTAACTTAAAAAAAGACTGTCTGTACCATTAGAGCACCAAATGTTTTGAGAAATCGGAAACTTGGTGTTTTAATTTACGAGTAAATTTGGTGAATAATATTTCAAAAAATATATTATTGTGTTTGAATTAAAAATAATAGATTGCCAAGGTGCAAAAATATATGTTAGGAGATGTTCTCTATGAGAATTAAATCATGGATAATAAGAAAGTTAGAAAAATGACTTCCAAGTATTTTTGCTGTTCAGGACATGGAAATGTAATAATCTTAGTTGAATAAAATCTTATGTTAAAAAGGAATATACAAAAAAAATATTAAGTTAACATAAAGTTAAAATAATTTTACTAAAAATTGCAAAAACATCAAATATATGCTATAATATAAAGTGTTTTGTTAATTGAGGTGGATTATGAAAAAAGTAAAAAATGAATCACTAAAAAGTGTTTTAAAAAAATTATATAAGATATTAACTAAAAGACAAAAAATATCTTTTCTAATAATTGTACTTATTATGATTATATCTGCAGGACTAACACAAATTACACCTAAAGCTATTGGATGGCTAACAGATGATATTTTGACACAAAGCGAAATAGCTTTTTCTAAAGTTATACCATTTTTAATTTTAATTTTGGTTGTAAATGTTGTAAATGAGGTCATAAAAATTGCTAGAAGAGTTATGGTAGAAGATACTGCAACAAGAACAGAAAAACAAGCAAGAGGAATGGTAATAAAATCTTTGCTTATGGCTCCCCTATCTTATTTTAGAGAAAATATGACAGGAAACATACACGGAAGAATGAATAGATGCTTAGAAGGAACTGTAAAATTAGAGAAATTGCTATTTATGGATTTTGCACCAGCCATTTTTAATAGTATTGCTGCTATTATAACAATATTTATTACCTTGCCATTTATACTTGCATTACCAATGATGTTAGTAATACCAATTGGAATCTTTATAGTTTTTAAACAAATAAATAGTCAAAAAGGAATTAGAGTAGAACTTTTAGAAAGTAAATCACAAATGGATGGTACTATTGTTGAACTAATAAATGGTATTGAAGTTATAAGAATTAGTGATAGCGTAGATTTTGAAACTACTAGATTTGATAATAAATCAGAGTTTTTAAGAAAAAAAGAAATGAAGCATCATAAAGCAATGGCACTATATGACTGTTTAAAATTTGTAAATCAAGCTTTTTTTACGGTATTGATAATTGGAATTTCAACTTATTTAGCAACTAAAAATATAATATCTGTTGGAGCAGTATTAACAGCATATCTATGTTTCAATCAGTTAATAAAACCTCTAGAGGAATTACATAGAATATTTGATGAATTATCTGAATGTACTGTTTTAGCAACAGATTTCTTTAAAATGGTGGAAATTCCTAATGATTTTTCTTATAGTGAAATATCAAATAAAAAAGAAAAAATAGATATAGAACCAGTTGTACAAATTAAAGATTTAATGTTCTATTATAATGAAGATAAGGACAAAATAATTTTAGACAACTTTAATCTATCAATAGATAGAGGAATGTTTTTAGGAATAGCTGGTCCAAGTGGTTGTGGAAAATCATCTTTAATTAAAGCTATATGTAAATTAGAAAAAGGATATGGATCTATAATATTAGATTCAAGAGATATAACCTCATTAAATAGAAAAGATATTTCTGAAATAATTGCTTTAGTACCACAAAACCCTTTCTTAATAGCAGGTACTATATATGAAAATATATGTTATGGAATTGATAGAGAAGTTTCAATAGAAGAAGTAGAGGAAGCTGCTAAGAAAGCATATATTTATGATTATATAAATGAATTACCAGATAAATTTGATTCTATAATATCAGAAGGTGGAAACAATTTATCAGGTGGACAAAGACAAAGAATAGCAATTGCTAGAATATTTTTAAGAAAACCTAAAATATTAATATTAGATGAAGCAACATCAGCTTTGGATAATACATCAGAAAAACATATTCAAACAGAAATAGAAAAATTACAAAAAGAAAATAATACTACTATTATATCAATTGCACACAGGCTAACTACTTTGAAAAACTGTGATAAAATTATAGTTTTAAATAAGGGAAAAATTGAAGAAGATGGAAAGTATGATGAATTGATTGAAAAAGGTGGAATATTTAGTGACATGTATTACGGAAAATTAAAATAATATATTACCTTTGAAATAAAAAAATAACGCTATTTTAAGGATTTTAAGATAGTGTTATTTTTTATAGAAAATTTAAAATTTGAATAGTCTTGCAATATTATGTAAATTGTGGTATAATTAAAAATGATGAATCGTTTTACTCCGTTTCATCATTCGGAAGCAACAACATTGGGATGCGTGATTACGCAGGGAGGAGATCAAATCATGAATAGACTTGCTGGTTTAATCGCAAACGGAACCATCACTGTCGAGGAGCTTGCTAACGCACAGGATTTGATTGAACGTGCGAAGTTGGTTACTCAAGGGCTTGAAGCCTGCAAAAAAACGCTTGCTTTCCCGCTTGGAGTCAAGGAAATCAACTGTTATTCCTATATCGATTCCGCTGGAGAGTATGAAGCTTGGGGGCAATGCACAATCGATGGTATCTTCACCTGTTACTGCAACTGGGGTGGAAACCATGTGATCGGCAGATGCAACCTTGCAAATTTTGCAGAAGTTTTCACGGCTTTTGACAACGACGAGTTTGCATCTGACTTGCAGAGGTTCCTGCTTCAGCAGATAAAAAAAGCAAGTTGAGCTTCGTAGAGTAACCCACGGTATAACAACCGTGGGTTTACTCTATTTATTTATAATTTTCTATTAAATTTATTATTTTTAAAATATAGCCCATCCCCTTTTTCTGTCCAAAATGGTATAAGAGCATTTGGAACTTTAATGCTACCATTTTCATAACTTAATATACTATAATTATTTTCTTTAGATTGAATTTTAAATATAGTGTTTGAATCAATATTAAGTATATTGCTTTCTTTAATAAAGTCTTCTTGTATTTTCTTAAATTCCTTAATATCTACTAAGCTGTCTAAAAACTTTTCAGTAAGTTCTTTCTCTATAACATACTTCCCATTTTCATATTTTAAAATAGTATCATTTCCTATTTTATCTAAAAGATTTTTTGATATATCCTTTTCTTCAAAAACTTTATTTGTTTTTGTATCTTGCAAAAATACGCTATCTATTCCCATATCTACTACTTGATATAGGTTTCCTTCTTCTTTTAAATTAGTTACATTTTTGCTGTTTTGATTGCTTTTGTTATTTTGATTATTTTTTTGCAAACTTCCAGATAATTCTTTTATAAAGTTTTGAACAAATCCATTTTCTTTAGTTCCATTAAATAAATTATTAAATAATTCTAATCCCAATAATATTACACTCCTTACTTTAAATTTATATCATTTTTAATTGGTATAATTATACAATTTTGTTTTTAAATTTTCAATACAAGAATTTATTTTTAATCTTCTCATGCTATTACTTTTTCACTTTCTGGCTTTCTCCTGTGCTATAATCTATATTTATATTTGGATGTACATTGTACACATATACATTGAAACAAACTCCCTTTCCATTATCTTCTACTGAATAGCCTTCCATTTCTACACCACTTGCAAGTAAATTATTTTCTTTAAATATTGGTGTAACTCTGTATAATACATGAGCAGATCCATTTTCTTTTATATATTCTGCTACTTTATTTTCAAAAGGCAACATTCCAGAAACATTAAAATATCTTGTTCCAGTAATTAAATTCAATTCATTATCATCTTCATCAGATAATTGATATCCTATTAAATGACATCTATTATATAAGTATTCTCCATCATATTTCTTTTGTATCCACCCAGTAGGTTTTACTGAACTTATATCCCCTCTTTCATCCCCATCAGATGGCATTGTTTCTTTACATATATTTGCATAAGCTACTCCGCATCTTCCTAAATCATCTAAATCACTATATTTTTCAAATACTTCTGTTGTATAGTCTTGTTCATTAAAGTATGGAATATTATTGTTTACCTCTACATAAATTTCACCTGAATAATCTGGAATGTCAATTAGGCTACTGTAGTTTGAAACTTTATTATTAATGTTACTACCATCGGAAACTTCTTTATTTATATTATTATTATCAGATATTTTATTACTATCTTGAATACTATTAAAATACCTTAGTCCCAAAATAATAATTACAACAATAACTGCTGTTATAGCTTTATCTAATCCATTATTTTTTCTTCTACTCATTTTCTTGCTTTTAATTGTCCTTTCTTTTGTCTTTTTAATTCTTCTTCTATCTTTATTTCTATGTGGTTCTTCTTTATTCTTCATTTTACCATAATAAATAATTTACAACAATATAATATCCACAAAAAATAGACTATTGCTAGTCTATTTTTTATATGAATTCATATGTATAATATAAAACTCATCTAATTATTTTTTATTAACAACTTCTTTTAAAGCTTTTCCTGCTTTGAATACAGGAGCTTTTGATGCTGGTATCTTGATTTCTTCCTTAGTTTGAGGATTTCTTCCTTTTCTAGCTGCTCTTTTTCTTACTTCGAATGATCCAAAGCCAACTAATTGAACTTTTTCACCTTTCTTTAAGCTTTCTGTTACAGCTGATACAAAAGCATCTAATGAAGCTTCAGCACATTTCTTTGTTTCTCCTGTTTTAGCAGCCATTGCTGCGATTAAATCAGATTTGTTCATTTAATTTACCTCCTATTAAGATACAAATATGTGTAGATTTAGACTGAAATCTTACTCTACTACCTTATTATTCGCCAATAAAAAACAAAATCCTTCTTTTTTTTTATTTTTTTCAATTTGAAACCTTACTGTAAGTTGACTTTTGTAATTGTTGTTTTGTATAATTATTGATAATACTGCATTTTAAGCTTTTTGCTTTTTTCTTAATTTTATAAAAAATATGTCTTTTTTTCTTAAAATTCCTAGTAAAAATAACGAAATAATATAAAAAACTCCACCAACTAATAAGGAAATTAATAAGCCAGATATATCTAAATTCAAAAATTTAATTACAACTTTTGATGAATAAATCATAATTATACTTGCTAAAATTGGTTTAATAATATTTGCCTTATAAATTTTTATATTAGTATATTTTTTTACTGCTAATAAACTTATTGCAAAAATAACTACATTGTACATAACTGTAGCTATAGCTGCTCCTTTTGTTCCACCAATTACTAAATCTACTCTTGGAACTAAAATATTGTTTAAAATAGCCTTAACTATAACTCCACAAGTTACTGCAATTATTGGTACTCTTGACTTCCCTATTCCATACAATATTACATTAAGCATTTGTGTTATTGTAATAAATAAAATAGATATAGAACTTATCTTTAATATTGTTGCTCCACTTGATGCATTTGGAAATAATAATTTTAATATCTCATCACCAAAGAAAATGAAAATTGCTATAATTGGTATTGTAATTATAGTTCCAAATAAGATTGATTTATTTATTCTATCTTCTTTACTTTTTAAATTACTTTTAGATGCAACTATACTTGGCAAAAGTGCAGTTGTTATTGCTGTATTAAATGACAGTGGAAATGCTATTAAAGTTTCTACTTTACCACTTAAAATACCATACTCAACTTTTGCTTTTTCATATCCTATAATATTTTTTAGTTTATTTACAATAGTTGTTGAATCTATGTTCTTAGCGATTGTACCAATTACTGCCGTAAGAGAAATTGGTACTGCAACTTTAATTATTTCCTTTACAATAGTAACTAATCTTAAAGGTCTACTATTTGCACTAGTTCTAATATCATTTCCTATTTCATGTCTTTGTTTTAAAAATGCACTATATAAATATAAAAACTCAAAAATATTTGCAACTGTTGATGAAAAATTTGCACAAGCCGCCATTATTCTAGTATTTGGATTTGACATTAGCATAACTGAAACTTCTATAAATACTATTGTAGAAACAGTTTTAGTTATTTGATCTATTGACTGACCTTTAGCTGTATCTTTTTGATTTTCTCTTCCTCCAAAATATCCTCTAAAAACTGATATAATTGTAGAGAAAAAAACTGAAGGAGCAAGTGCAATAATTGAAAGTTTTGCTTCTGGTATTTTTAGATAATTATTAGCTATCTGTTCAGCAAATAAAGCTAAAGTCAAGCTTCCGCAAAGTCCTATTATACTAAATATTATAATAGAAACTTTAAATATTTTATATGCTCCTTTATGGTCACCTTTAGAACTTCTTTCAGCAACCAATCTAGAGATAGCTCCTGGAATACCAACAGATGTAAAGCTTAGTATAAGTGCATACACTTGATATCCTGCTGTTGAAATAGCATTACCTTCATCTCCAAAACCATTTCTATTTGTCAAATATAACTTATATACTAAGCCTAAAACTTTTACAATTATTTGTGAAATTAGCAAAGCAAAAACACTTTGCTTAAATGTTTCCTTATATTTTTTACTCATGAAATTATCCTTAAAAATTTATTTATTTTAAAATATATGTCCGCTATCTTCTTAATATACTTTAATAATTATTAAAAAAATTGTTCAAAAGTCTTGTTTTTTTTGCGATTTTGTAGGATAATATAAGTATAGATGAAAGGGATAAAAGTATGAAATTATTAGATAAATTTTTAAAATTTTTACAAACAGATCGAAATACTTTTTTTACATATATATTAACCCTAATAAGTGCATACATTATAGTAGATAGATTCGTAGAGTTTCTACTTATTGTGTTTACTGGTGTAGCTTCTAATTATTGGGGTCCTATTAGTTACGGTGTCGCATTTTTGTTTCCTATTTTTGCATTTTTATTTTCATTCTCATCAAAGTTCGTAAAATGCGATGATGACAAACTAGGATTAGTTTATACATATTACATTGCTTTGTATGTACTTACCATAACAATGATAACAGAATGGATTAACCAAATAATATGGATTGGCTTAATATCTTTACCAGGATATACAACTATAGCTTCACAATTTGCTTACCTAATAAAACCAGCTTTATCATCAATAGCTATTGCCCTTCCTCTTTCAACTGCTCATCTAATGTTTGACAAGTTATATAAAGGCATAAATGATTCTAAAGATATGAAAGATTCTATCTTTGATTATGAAGGAATTAGTTTAGCAGATAAATCAGTTGGTACAGGTACTTATACAAATGAGATTTTTATTGGTACAGATAAAGACCATGGACATGATGTAAAACTTTCTGAAATAAGAAGATTTGAATCAACCTTAGTTGTTGGTGTATCAGGCTCTGGTAAAACATCTTTAATATTTGAGCCATGGGTTGCACAAGATATTAGTAAAAAATATTTCTTTAGAGAAACAGCTAAAACTCTTGCCTTTGCAGCATTAAAAACTGGTATTGCTACAATAAATGCACCATATAACAATGAATATATAAATAAAAACTTTAATTTAAATATGTTAGTTCCTGTTGAATCAAGAAAACCTATGTTTAATGCATATTTTAAAAAATTAATTTACTTTGATTCGCCTACAGCTCCTGTTTATAGAAATCTAGGAATAACATATATGGCTCCTGATTATGAAACAATTTCAAGAGTAAAAAGCGTTTGTGATAACTTTGGTGTAAGTTATAATATAATAGATCCAGATAATGTAGATTCAGTTGGACTTAACCCATTTGCATTTGATGACCCAATCCAAACAGCTTTATCTATATCAACAGTTTTAAAAGGTTTCTATACTGATAAAAATCCTGAAATGGCACAAGCTTATCAAGAGAATTTATCAAATCAAATTATAGAAAACTTAGCAATACTTTTAAAGGTTGCCTACCCTATTTTAAATAATGGTAAGTTACCAAATATAGATGATATGCTTAAGCTTTTAAATAATTTTGAACTTATAGAGAAACTTTGCAAAATATTAGAAATGGATCCTGAACTTGCAGGACAATATGAAAATCAAATAGGATACTTTAAAAAGAATTTTTACCACGATAGTCCAAACAGAAATGAAATGCAAAAAGTAATTTCAATACCTATGTCGCAATTAGATACTTTACTAAGATATCCTGGTGTAAAAAATATTTTATGTAATAGAAATAATAACTTGAACTTTGATAAAGTTTTAGAAAATGGTGATGTATGTTTAGTTTGTACAAGACGTGGTGATTTAGGAGAAACTGCTCACAAAGCATTTGGCTTATTCTTCTTACTACTTATGCAATTCTCTGTATTAAGAAGACCTGGTAGTGAGAATTCACGTATTCCTCATTTCTTATATATAGATGAATTTCCTGATTTCATCTGTCCAGCAACTGAAACAATATTTACTGTATATAGAAAGTATAGAGTTGCAACTGTTGTATCAGCACAATCAAGATCCCAACTACTTTCTCAAGGAGAAAAATTAGGAAATACAATTATAGCAAACTGTAACAATAAAATAGTATTTGGAAATAACTCTCCTGAAGACAATGATTGGTGGTCTAAAGAAATTGGTGAAAAGAAGGAATGGACTGTTACAGAAACAGGATTCAATGCTAATGAATTAAAATATGACCCTAAGAAAAATGCTCAATATGGATTTAAACCAAAATATATGCCTGGTAAGGTTCAGTCATTAAAATTCAAGAAATGTATGTACAAGATAAAGAATGTAAAAGGCGCTCTTGAAAATGGTACTGCAAACCTTGACTTCCTACCTTCTAAGTATAAAGAAAAACAAGATATTAAAGTATTTAACTTCACTAAATTTACAAGCGGAATTTCAGAAGAAGAAAATAATCATTCAAATAGAAGAAAGGGTCTTTTAGCTAATAATACTCATTTTAATGATGATGTAAATGGAAATATAGATCCTATACAATTAGACCATTCTGATTTAAATTTTGATATAAATAATAGTGATGCAATTACATTTAATTTTAGAAAAAACGGAAAAAATTAAAAGTTCGGAGAGTATCCGAACTTTTTTATTATAACACACATAATCGTTGATACGAAATCGAAGTATTTATGTATTTAAATTAAAACTTTTGCTTCAAGATTTCTTATTTTATATTTTCCGTTTTCTTCAATGAAATCATATAAACTTTTACTTAAACTATCACTATTTTGATGTAAATCTGTTGTGTAGTAAAAGTTTATTTTTTGTATATTTACTTTATTAGTAACTAATGCCTTAAAAGTTTCAGCCATATGTCTGTCATCTTCACATACAAATACAAGTTGTGGTAAAGATACAAATCCTGAATCTCCTGGTACAAAATTATCATAGAAATCTTTCCATAGATTCATTCTTTCTACTAATTTCTTTTCCCAATCTTCATTTCTTCTAACAACTTCAAACACAAAACTTAGTTTTCTTCTATTGAACATTAAATCAATTCCAACAGTAGGTTTAAATTGTTTATTTAAAGTTTTAGCTGTTATTACTGGTTTTAATTTAAAATCAGAAAATGCTTTTACTTTTCTCATATAGGCTATAACTAATTGATTTCCTGCTAGCTTCTTTTTAATCATCTCAACTGGTTTTGCATTATCACTTGGTTGCCATTTACATTCTACTTCTCTTGAAGTAAGCAAATATTTTCCCATTTTCTCCATACAATATACTCTGTATATTCCGCTTCCTTCTGGTGAAGTAAAGTAATATCTAGTAAGTATCTTGCTTCTAATTAACTGATCTAGTTTATTATTCAATTTATCTTGATTTTTAATATCTGCTTTTTGAAGCTCTAATATTTGATATAATTGTCTTGATGTTAAAAATTCATATTTATTAATTAAATCTAATATTTGAAAATGTATATCAGTTAAATGTCCTAGATTCATCTTCTGTATAATTTGATTCATAGATACATAACCATCTTTGCCATCAAATACTTTAATTTCCCCTTCTCTCATTCTAAATGGGGATACTGTTGTTTTAATCTCGCTATCTGCTACCATTTTTTCCTCCTACAAAAATTATTTTATAGATTTCTTGTTATTATTAAATTATCTAAATTGGTTATCTAACTTAACAATAACATACTTTTATTATACCACTTATGTTAACAAGATTCAAGTGTTAGCTTAATTTTCTTTTTATCTGGTATTATTCTTTTTATTCTAACATTTACTTCTTTTCCATACTCTAAACCGTCTTTATATTCGCATAATCCTACTAAATTAGGTTTTAGTTCTATAAATATACCATCTTGATTTTTAGTACATTCTTTTACAATACCTTTAACAACTGAGCCTTCACTAAAATCTTTTATATTATCTTCCCAACTACCCAACAAATCTTTATATGATAAATAAAACTTCTTATTTTCCTTATCTATTTCTTTTATTTTTACTTTTATTTTCTGTCCTATATATAGTCTTTCTTCAGGAGATTTCATTCTTGCAACTGAAATATCATTTATATATAAAAGTCCTGAAGAACCTCCTCCTATTTCAACAAATGCCCCATAAGGTTTGATATTTCTAACAATACCGTCTACAATGTCTCCACTTTTCAATTCATTTATTGCCCATGAAAGACTTTCGTCTTTAACTGCTTTTCTTGAAAGAGTACAAATATTACTTTCTGCATTTATGTTATTTACTTTAAATTGTATATATTCGTTTTCTTTAAGCATTTGTCCCAATTCTTTATTTGGTATTATTCCTTTAATACCATTGCCTAAATTTATATGTACATTATGATTATTATCAACACTTTCTATTTTTCCTTGTAAAACACTATTTGTGCTTTGTGCTGATTTTAATTCATCTAATGAATATTTTTTATTTTCTTGGTTCCAGCCTTCTGGAACAAATCTTTGGTATATCATTTTTTATCATCCTTTGTTTTTTATTTTTCTTAATTTTTTTATTTTAATTTATGTGCTTTACACTATTTCAATATTCCTTCTATATTTAAGCTATCTCAATAATCCTTCTATTTCTTCTTTTCGCAAATATCTCCATTGTCCTAGTTTTAAATCTTTAACATCAATATTTCCTATTTTTGCTCTATGTAAAGCTAGAACTTTCTTTCCAAGTGCTTCGCACATTTTTCTTACTTCCCTATTCTTCCCTTCGTGAATAGTAATCTGCAATCTTGATAGATTTTTTTCTTCATCTGTTTTTAATATTTTTACTTTTGCTGGTTTTGTTATGTATTTTTCATCGTCTAAATTTATTTCAATTCCTGATTCTAATTTTTTTACATCTTTATTATCTAATATTCCTGCAACAGTTACATTATAAGTTTTCTCTATTTCATTTTTTGGATGTGTAACTTTGTTAATAAATTCTCCATCATTTGATAGAATCAGTGCCCCAGATGTATACATATCAAGCCTTCCTGCTGGAACTAATCTAACTTTAATCCCTTTTACCAAATCCATTACAGTTTCTCTTTCAAATTGATCTTTTACTGTTGTTACATATCCAATAGGCTTATTTAATAGAATGTATACTTTATTATTTTCTTGTTTTAAAACTTTTCCGTTAAACTCAACAATATCTTTTTCTGGATTTACTTTTGTTCCAAGTTCATTAACTACTTTTCCATTTACTTTTATTTTTTCTTGAATTATAAGTTCTTCTGCTTTTCTTCTAGATGTTATTCCTGCATCTGCTATGTATTTTTGAAGCCTTATTTCCATGCTCTTTTCCTTTCATCTATTTCTTCTATATTTTTATCATTTTTCTTTAACTAAGTTTTGTCTTCATTGTATTTTTCTTTATGGTTTACTGTCTAATATTTTTAAAACATTTTTAAATTCTTCCGGCAGTTCCGCCTCTAAATGCATTTTTTCATTGGTAATTGGATGATTAAATTCTAAAATTGTGCTATGAAGCATCTGTCCCTTTATTCCAAACTCATTTTTACCACTAGAATATACTTCATCACCTACAACTGGATGTCCTATTTTTGATAGATGTACTCTAATTTGATGAGTTCTTCCTGTATCAATTTTTACTTTCAAAAGAGTATAGTCTCCATATCTTTTTATAACTTTAATGTGCGATATGGCTTCCTTTCCATCAGCTCTTACTTCCATCTTTTTTCTATCTTGTCTGCTTCTTCCTATCGGCATATTTATAGTAGCTGAATCTTCTGCTATATTTCCCTTTACTAATGCTGTGTATATCTTTGTGACTTTATGTTCTTTTATTTGATTAGACATATTTACATGAGCTTCATCACATTTTGCAACTATAATTAACCCTGATGTATCTTTATCTAATCTATGTACTATTCCAGGTCTTATCTCTCCACCTATTCCTGACAAACTTCCTTTACAATGATTTAAAACTGCATTTACTAAAGTTCCTTCTTGGTTTCCATTTCCGGGATGCACGACCATACCTTTAGCTTTATTTACAACTAATATATATTCATCTTCATATACAATGTCTAATTTAATTTTTTCAGCTTTTATTTTAGTTTCTTTTGGCTTCTCAATTATAATTTTTATTTCATCATTTTCTTTTACTTTATATGATTCTTTTTGTAATTTATCATTTACAAGTATTTTGCCATTTTTAATTAACTTCTGAGCCATACTTCTTGTAAAATGCATATCAAGGCTTGCTACATAAGTATCAAGCCTTTGATTTATATTTTCTAAATTAACTTTATAATTTTTTTCTTCCATTTTTTACATCCTTAAAATCATTTGTTTTTTATGCTAATATTTCTACTTGTAATTCATTTATCAATATACTATAACTTTATTATTTTTCTAATCTTTCATAAACTACAAATTTTGAGTCATTATATAATTCCTTATAATTTTCATCCTTTGAAATAAGCATTTTTAATTTAGAATTATCTTTACAAATTACATGAGTAACCCCATATTCCTCAAACTTAGTGTCATACCAAGTTGAAATATTTGAAACATTTAAATAATCTGAAAATATGTCTTTTCCTTCATATTTCTTTTTCTCTTTATTGTAAGTTCCATTAAATTCAGGTGTATATAAGTCACATCTTGAATCTACAAATACTGGAATATCATTCAAAAGCAGATAACTTCCATAATTATAATCATTAAATAACTTTATATTTTTATAGTCTAAATTTTCCTTTATCCAACTTGTTGCATCAACTGGATAGGTATTTGAATTTATATAGTTTGAGTTTACATTTTTCTTATACATACTAAAACTTATAATAAATACTAGTAAAATTGTAAGAGTTTCTCCTAATACACTTGTTGTGTATTTCATAAAATCTTCTGTACCATTTTTATCGTACATTTCTATAAGATTGGCAAGCATAGTACAAATTACGGGTCCACCGAATAATATAAGCATTGAAACCTGTCTTCTTGTCATAAGTGCTAATAATGTTAGTCCTCCAAATAAAAATATGTCTCTTAATTTTATCTTTATTTTTGAAAACATTGCTAAGGCAAGAGTTATAGAAATAATTGTAAGTATTGGTATATTATTTATAAGTGTAAGTGGTAAATGTTCACTTATACTTTCTGTTGTATTTCCTTGCATAATCTTATAAGTGTAAGTATATGGCATATCTTTTATTGGTGTTAGCAATCCTGTAAATAAGCATATTATCATTATTACAAATAGCTTTAACACATTGTTGTTCTTCTCTATTATTATTTTATAAGGTTTCTTTCTTCTGTCATTTTGTTTTATTAAACTTGTTTCAAAAGTCGCATTTGATTTTTCCAGCATTCTATTAAATATTTGCAAGTCAGCTTGATACTTTTCTATTTTTCCTTCTTTAGCTTTTTTTAATTTATTGTTTGTAATTTTTATTCTATTAGTTATCCACATTTGATAAACTTTATGTGGAAGATGCCAATCCAAAACTGCTGCTATTGCATATTCTGCAATGAATGGTAAGTATAACACAAAATAGAATGGAAAAACTGCAGAGTGTACATTTGCGATAATTATTGGTATTACCACCAGTCCTATTGCATACCTTAATTTTGGTTTTTCTAAATATTTTACTATAAGTAACATTGTTGCCACAAATAATGCGAAAGTTACTAACTGAGCTCTAGCAGCAATATAATCTCTCATTAGCTCCATCTGTCCAATAGTCAGTATAAAGGAGATAACTGCATTTTTTGAAATCTTTTTGTTCGTAAAGTATAGCAACACTCCAAGTATTACTGAAAGTACTATTGTTGACAAATATAATCCTGTATATCCTCCTGCAAAATCAAATATTAGAGACATAATTATGTCATATAGCCAATGTGGATACATATAAGGCAAATTTTCGTGCCATGAGAAATGGTCTTTATAATCTATTCCATTTTGTCTAATTAGCTGACCTATTTTTATAGTATAAAAGGTATCATTTTGAAAAGCTTTAGGAACCACAGATATACAAAATACAACTATGCAAAATATTGCTAGAATATTAAATGCAATTCCTAATGCTCTTTCATCTTTTGGCTTATTTTCTTTTTTTGCTTTTGTATTATTTTTCGAGTCCTTATTCTTTTTTGTAAGCTTCATATTTATTATTATTCCTTTCTAAGGCACAAATTTCGCTTAACACAACCTTATTATTCTTAAACGACTTATTTTACTACTATATTGTAAATTCTATTTGGTACATATATTTCTTTTACGATTTCTTTTCCTTCAATATATGTTTTTATTTTTTCATTTTGATGTACTTTTTCTTTAACTGATTCTTTATCTTCATCTTTTTGAATCTCAACATTTGCTCTTAATTTTCCATTTACTTGTATTGGTAAATCTATTAAATCATCTATTGTTTTTGCTTCATCATATTCAGGCCAAGGCTGATATGCTAATGAATCAGTATGACCTAATCTTTCCCATAATTCTTCTGTCATATGTGGTGCAAATGGATTTAATAATTGGATGAATGTTTCAAATTCTTTTTTGTTTATTTTCTTAGCTTTGCTAAATTCATTTACCATTGTCATGAATGTTGAAACTGATGTATTGTATTTCATTTCTTCAATATCATTTCCAACTTTTTTAATAGCTTTATGCATCATGTTTTCAAATTCTTTTGAATATTCATCTCCATCTACTAAAATATCTTGAAGTGACCAAACTCTATCTAAAAACTTGCTGCATCCTCTTATGCTCTCCATAGACCATGGTGCGGTCTGATCAAATGGGCCCATAAACATCTCATATACTCTAAAACTATCTGCTCCAAATTCTCTAACTATATCATCTGGATTTATTACATTTCCTTTAGATTTAGACATTTTTTCGCCATTTTCTCCAAGTATCATTCCATGTGATGTACGCTTTTGATAAGGCTCCTTTGTTGGAACTTTTCCAATATCATATAAAAATTTATGCCAGAATCTTGAGTATAATAAGTGTAATGTTGTATGCTCCATTCCTCCATTATACCAGTCTACTGGTGACCAATATTCTAGTGCTTCTTTTGATACAAATTCTTTATCATTATGTGGATCCATATATCTTAAATAATACCATGAAGAACCTGCCCATTGTGGCATTGTGTCTGTCTCACGTTTTGCTGGCTTTCCGCAATGAGGACATGATGTATTTATCCAATCAGTTTGTTTTGCTAAAGGCGATTCTCCATTTTCTCCTGGTTCATAATCTTGTATCTCTGGCAATTTAAGTGGTAATTCTTCTTCTGGAACTGGAACCCAACCACAGTCTTCGCAGTATACCATTGGTATTGGTTCTCCCCAATATCTTTGACGAGAAAATACCCAGTCACGTAATTTATAATTTACTTTTCTCTTTCCTAAATTATTTTCTTCAATATATTCTATTGCTTTATTTATTGCATCTTTTGAATCTAATCCTGTTAAAAATCCAGAGTTTACTGACACTCCATCTTCTACACCTGTAAATGCTTCTTCTAATTCTTTGTTTTCTATGTCTTCTGTTTTGCTCTTAATAACTAATTTTATAGGTAATTTAAACTTTTTAGCAAACTCGAAATCTCTTTGGTCATGTGCTGGAACAGCCATTATTGCTCCTGTTCCATAAGTAATTAAAACATAATCAGAAATCCAAATTGATATTTCTTCATTTGTTAAAGGATTTATAGCTTTTATTCCTTTAATCTCAATACCTGTTTTTTCTTTGTTTAATTCTGCTCTTTCAAAATCAGATTTCATTGCAGCTTTTTCTTGATATTCTTTTACTTCTGATAAATTTTGAATCATATCTTTGTGCTTTTCTATAAATGGATGTTCTGGTGAAATTACCATATATGTTGCTCCAAATATAGTATCTGGTCTTGTTGTATATATAAGTAATGAGTCATCTGTATCTTTTATTTTAAAATTAACTTCAGCACCTTCACTTCTTCCAATCCAATTTTTTTGTTGTGCTTTTATCTTATCTAGAAAATCTACATCATCTAAGTCATCAATTAATCTTTGTGCATATTCTGTTATTTTTAGCATCCATTGTGATTTTTCCTTTTGAACAACAGGACTTCCACATCTTTCGCAAACTCCATTTACTACTTCTTCATTTGCTAGTCCTACTTTACATCCAGTACAGAAGTTTATAGGCATAGTTGCTTTATATGCTAGACCTTTTTTGAATAATTGAATAAAAATCCATTGTGTCCATTTATAATAATCTGGGTCTGTTGTGTTGATTTCTCTAGACCAGTCAAATGAAAATCCTAGTGATTTTAATTGTTGTTTAAAATGAGCTACATTTTGTTCTGTTGTTATTTTTGGATGTATATGATTTTTTATTGCATAATTTTCTGCTGGTAATCCAAAAGCATCAAAACCTATCGGATACAATACGTTATATCCCTGCATTCTTCTTTTTCTTGCAACTATATCTAGCGCAGTATAACTTCTTGGATGTCCAACATGAAGACCTTGTCCTGATGGATAAGGAAACTCAATTAGTCCATACCATTTTGGTAATGTGTAATCATTTTTAGCATTAAAGGTTCCTTCCTCTTCCCATTTCTTTTGCCATTTTTGTTCTACTTCTTTAAAATTATACATAAAAATTCATTTCCTTTCTCGTTTCCGTAGCATTTAACGAATATATTATACTATAAAAATAAGTAAAAATCTATACATTTTGATTAAATAATGTTACTAAATGATTACATTTTTTTAATATTTCTGTTATATTATTTTGAAATTCAATAGTGTATAATGTTTATATGTTTTACAAAGGAGAATTTTAATGGTTTCAATCGAACAAGAACTAGAGAAAAATGGAATTAAAGTAATATGCCCCATAAATACCTTTAATGTAAATGAAATTGCAACTTATGTTTCTAAATTACTATGTTCTAAATTTCCTGATTTTAAGTTAAATTATAATGATATATTTACTAAAATATCTAGACTTAATATGTATATTGCAGATATGCCTTCTGGTATGTCTGATGCATGCTATTTTTATAGAAATGAATCTCTATATTTTAGAAAAGGAATAAGTTTTAATGATATAAAGAGACTTTCATTTCATGAAATAGTTCATCATTTTCAAGAAGTAAAAGATTCAAAAGGCGTTCTTCACAGATTAGGATTATGTACATATCTAAGAGTAAAAGCTTACGGCTCTGCGCTTAATGAGGCAGCAGTCCAACTTATGTCATCATTTGCTGTTGGTGAGAGGCGTGATTCAGTTACATATTATGGAGTAAGTTTTCCTACTGATAGCCCAACATATTACCCAATGCTTTGTAATTTAATTAAACAAGTGGGATATTTGACAGGATTTGCAGTTTTATTTGAAAGTACATTTTTTGCAGACAATGCATTTTTTGATAAATTTAAATTTTTATTTGGTGAAAAAAATGCTTTTAAAATTCAGCAAAACTTCGATAAATTACTATATACTGAAGAAAAAATTATAAAAATAAATAATAAGATTCAAACTACTGATATGTCTTATAGAAAATTTAAGGCTGCTACAGAAACTGTAAATCGTTATAAGGAACAAATTAAGAAAACATTTTTTGATACGCAAAATCTTATTTTAAATTCTTATTTTAATGCTAGAATGAAAGAGATAAAAACTGCTAATGAAATTGAAGAATATAGAAAAAGATTATACAGCTTTAGCAATTTAATCGGAAAATCTGATAGTTACACTTACTTTAATGATTTCTACATTTCAAAAATGGCTGAAATTGATAAAAAATATGAAGCTCTTACTGGAAATACTCAGATTGCTGTTGTTAAAAAATCTTTATTATCTACTATTTTTGGTACTATCAAAAGATTATTTGTTAAAGATAGTGTAGAATATGAAAATGATAATATTCCTTCATAATAGTAAAAAGAAGCAAAGATTCTTATTTAATCAAAATCTTTGCTTCTATTGTTTTATTGTAAAAATTTTATTATACTCTCTGCTGCATTTCTTCCTGATCTTGCTGCATAAGCAACAGTCGCTTTTTCTCCTACAATATCTCCACCTGCAAATACTTTTGGAATTGAGGTTTGCATATTTTTACTTACATTTATGTATCCCCATTTATTCTTTTCAAATTCTTTAATTTTACTTTCTTCTGGTTTAGAACCTGTTGCCATTACTACATAGTCCATATCTAATAAATAATTGCTATTTTCTATATTTACAGGAGATAACCTTGTTTCTCCTTCTTTTTGAACAAGCTCTGTTTTTATACACTCTATCTTTTCTACATTTTCGTTTCCTAAAATTTTAACTATGTTAGTTTGAAATAAAAACTTTATTCCTTCATTTTTAGCATCTTCTATTTCTTTTCTTTCAGCTGGCATTTGCTCTTCTGCACGTCTATATATAATATAAACTTCTTCTCCACCTAACCTCTTAATTGTTCTAGCTGTATCCATGGCCACATTTCCACCACCAATAACAGCTATTTTTTTGCCTTCATAATTGGGATGTTCTCTAGTTTCTAATAAAGTATTTCCACCATATACTCCTTTTAGATTTTTACCTTCTATATTCATTTTGCTAGGAATGTTTGCTCCAATTCCAATGAAAACTGCATCATAATCTTTAGTTAAATCTTTTATTGTAAAATCTTTTCCAAGTTGAGCATTTGTTTTCACTTCTATTCCTAAATCTAAAATCTTTTTAATTGTACTTTTTACAATTTCTTTATCTAGTCTAAAATCAGGAATACCGTGAGTTAAGATTCCCCCTAGCTCATTGAATTTCTCGTATATTGTAACTTTAACACCTCTTTTAGCTAAAAAAGCACTACAAGTAAGCCCAGCTGGTCCACTTCCCACAACTGCAACTTTTTTATTTTTCAAATGCTTATCAATATCAGTCGGAATCTTATAATCATTTTTTATTGACTCTTTTCCAATGAATTCTTCCATCTTTCCAATAGATACACTCTCACCCTTAATTCCTCTTATGCAACTTCCTTGACACTGTTTTTCATGTGGACATATAGCTCCACAAACAGCCGGCAAAACTGTTGTTTCACACAAGATCTCATACGCTTTTTTTAAATCTTTTTCATGTATAAAAAGTGGAATGTTATTGTTGAGTGGGCAACCTTTATTGCTGCATGGTTTGTTTACACAATTTAAACAATAGCTTCTTATTTCTTCTTCATTCATACCAATACTTCTTTCTATTTTATTTATTGCTTAACTTTATAATATCATATTTTTTTCAATTATTCTACAAAAAAATAAATATCCCCCGGCTTAGCCGGGGGTATTTTACTTATAACGCCTAAAAGGCTATGTTATAAGCAGAGCCTCAAGGCTCATAGCTGTCCCGACGCATGCGTTTCTTATGCCCCGTTAAACGGGTCTTTATATTCTTTTATACTTATTTGATCATACATCATATCTTCTTTCAATTGATTTCTTACATATTCTGCTATTTTCTTTTCATTTTTTCCTACCGTGTCTACATAGTAGCCACGGCACCAGAAACTTCGTTGTCCAAATTTATATTTTAAATTCGACCACCTTTGGAAGATTATGAGGCTACTTTTGCCCTTTAATATCCCCATAAATTTTGATACCGATAATTTCGGTGGTATTGATACAAACATATGCACATGGTCTGGGCATACTTCAGCCTCTATAATTTTCACTTCATTCCAATCACATAAATCTCTCAATATTTTTCCTATTTCTAGTCTTTTTTGATTATAAAAAATTTTTCTCCTATATTTAGGTGTAAACACTATATGATATTTGCAATTCCACTTTGTATGTGATAAACTTGTCGTTGTATCATATGTAGTGTTTTCATTCTTAGATTTTTCACTTATTTTACTATTCATGATATATGCAACTCCCTTCATTTTTATTTTATCAATTATGCGTCGAAACATATTGATATTATATCATGAAGGGAGTTGCTTTGCTACAAAGCTTAAGCCTTCGTTACTACCGGCACAGCCGGAAGATTATATACATAAAAAGATGAATATATAGTCTAAATATATTTCATCTTTTCTTTATTTTTTAAATCATTAAATTTTCTTCTTCTGCTAAGATTTTTAATTGTTTTAAATCTTTCCAAAACTCTATTTTTTTACTTTCATCTCTTAAAAGTGCTGCTGGATGCCATGTTGGTAAATACCTTATTCCTTTTCTTTCTATCACAGTGCCTCTTTCTTTTGTAATAGAATGTTCATCTCCTAATATATTTTTCAAAGCAGTACTTCCTAACAAAACAATAATTTTAGGCTTAACTAATATAACTTGATTTCTTAGATAATTTAAGCAAGCTACTGCTTCATCTTTTTCAGGTACTCTATTTTGTGGAGGTCTACATTTTACAATATTTGCAATATATACATTTTCTCTATTTATGCCTATTCCAGCAAAAGCTTTGTCCATAAGTTGTCCAGCTTTTCCTACAAAAGGTACTCCTTCTTTATCTTCATCTGCTCCTGGACCTTCACCTATAAACATTATATCTGCTTCTCTGTTTCCAACTCCAAAAACTATATTAGTTCTTCCATTATTTAATTTACATTTACTACAGTCTTTAATACTATTTTCTAGTTCTTCCCAATTATCAAACATTTTCTTATTCCTCACTTCAGCATAATTATTCCCAAGTTCTTTTTAAAACTTTTTCCTTCCATTCTACAAGAATGAAATTTTTCATTTGAGCACATTGTACAAATATTGCTATCAATTATGTTTTTGTCAAGTAATCCTATTTCTTTAAGCATCAGTTTATTTATTAAAATTGTATCTATTTTATACTGCACACCTTTTTCATTTGTAAAATCTGTTTTCTCAATTATATCATTATTTTTACAATAGTCTTTAAATTCATTTTCGAATATTCGAACAACATCTTCGTTTACTAAGAAATGATCTTTTCTTAATGCAGGTCCGATACAGCAAATTATATTTTTTGGTTTGCAATTATAATCTTTTATCATTTTGTATACTGTTTTTTGTGCAATTTTCTTTGTTGTTCCTTTCCAACCTGAATGAACATTTGCAATAACTTTTTCTTTTGGATCATATATCATTAAATCTATGCAATCAGCAAAACTTATTGTTAAAACTTTATCTTGTTTACTTGTAATTAGTCCATCAATATCATTTAAATTTAGTTCTTGATTTTTTATTTCTAGTACATTGTCTGTATGCGTTTGTTTTGCTTTAATTATATCTTCTTCATTAACATTAAAAGTTTTTGCAATTATGTTGAAACTTTCTTTTCTGTTTTCTTCATTCTTATCTAGTCCAAAGTTAAATGTTTTTAATGTATATGCATGTATGATTTCATTTTGAAACTCCAATAATTTATTGAATTGTAAATATTCAAGATTTTTTGTTTTAGTTATTATAATCTCACCCATTTTTTAGATTGATTTAGTCTTAAATACTAAACTATTCTCCCTTCTTTAAAAATTTATAGATTAGAAATTTTATTTTCAACATTTTACTTTAGATTATTTTATTCATTATATTTTTGTTTAATGATATTTTATATGATAATAGAAAAAATGTCAAAATAAAAGGAATGTCCTCTGTTAAATCCAGAGAACACTCCAAATTATTAGAATAATTTATTCATTTTAGGATTGTATATTATTTTTCTATTATTAGTAACCTTGATAGCTAAAGGTAATCTTTCCTATAAAGTCACCATATCTATCTGCACTTCCATTATAAAATATTCCACGTAAACGATAATATACATAACCAGATGCTGTTCCACTGACATTGTGTGTTTTTGTATTTCCTTGACTAGCACTGGCTGAATCTTGATTTAAAACAACCCAATAACTTCCATCATTACTACCTTCTATGTATAAGACACATGATGAATCTCCATAACTAAAGCATTTATTGGTACCTGAGTAAGAAACATATCCTCCATCAGTAGTAATCGTTTCACTATAGCTTGTTACGCCATTTTTCTTTGTACCAGCATTACTAACTACTAATTCAGTAGACTTTGGTACAGTATTAGCTGGTATGTTGACTGTTGTTTGATTTATATATCCACCATTTCCTGCATTATCATATGCATATAAATGTAATAGATATGTTTGATTATAATGTCCAAATGTCGCTGGAGTTACATCTACTCTATATGCACCTGCTCCTGCATCCCATCCAGCTTGGAACCAATACCAATTTCCGTATCCTCCTGTTGCTGTACTTGTTGGTCCTTGAACTAATGATATTCCTGATGTATCAGATAATTGTATATATAATCTTGCTACTCCTACATTTACTTCTCCCCACCACCAGTTCGTTATTACAGGTAGTGATGTATCCATGTGTATATGTTGTTGTGCTGTCCAGCCACTCCTATTTCCAGCATAATCCACAGCTCTAAATCTTGCAGTACATGTAGAATATGCATCCCATGGTATAAAGTTGCTTCCGACTGTCTGGTCAACAATATCATCCAAATTCCAGTCCACTTCATATGTTCCTGTTACCCCGCTTACATTATCTGATGATGTTAAAGTTAGATTGTAATTGTTTTTCCAAGAGCATGTATTTGATCCACCATTATAAGTTATATTTGGTACAGCAGGTGCTTGAGTATCCATATGTATATGTTGATCTGCTGTCCAGCCACTCCTATTTCCAGCATTATCTACAGCTCTAAATTTCGTATAACAAGAATGCCATCCATCTCCTGGTATAAATAAATTTCCTATAGTGTAATCTGCAACATTATCTTGATTCCAATCTATCTCATAAGACGCAGTTCCACTTGCATTGTCTGTTGATGCTAAAGTTATATTGTAATTGTTTTTCCAAGAGCATGTATTCGATCCACCATTATAAGTTATCGTTGGTACAGGTGGGGCTGTTTTATCTATTTTGCTTATTGTTGATGATGCATTTCCACTTACATTTCCGGTTTGTGCTTTTTCTACTAATCTTGCATACATTGTTCCATTTGCACTTAAGCTTGGTTTTGTACTTCCTAAATCTGTCCATGGTCCACTTGTAGATGTTGCATATTGTAACTTGTATATGCTTGTATTAGCTGTTGTTGTTATAGTAAATGTTACATTTTGATTTGTCCAGCCTGTTGTGCTTGGTGTTATTGTTATTGTTCCTATTGCCGACATTGCTGTTGTTGCTTTGTTAACCGTTGTCGTTCCTGTTGGTGTTCTTGTCTTATTTCCTGCTACATCATATACCTCTGCATACGTCTTATATGTTTTTCCTGCTGTTAATCCTGAGATTGTCTTTGTCTTTGTTTGTTTTGCTGTTGCTCCTGCTGTTGCTCCTGCTGCTTGGTACGTATCTGTTACATTCTTTGTTGTACTATCTAATGTATAATACCAAATTATTTTTCCTAATCCTGAATTTGCGTCAGTTACTGCGGTACTTAACGATACACTTGATGTTGTACTTCCTGTTGCTGTTAATGCTGTATTTACCGTTGGTGCTGTCTTATCTATCTTACTTATTGTTGATGATGCATTTGAACTTATATTTCCGGTTTGTGCTTTTTCTACTAACCTTGCATACATCGTTCCATTTGCACTTAAGCTTGGTTTTGTACTTCCTAAATCTGTCCATGGTCCACTTGTACTTGTTGCATATTGTAACTTGTATGTGCTTGTATTAGCCGTTGTTGTGATTGTGAATGTTACATTTCCATTTGTCCAATTTGTTGTACTTGGTGTTACTGTTATTGTTCCTACTGCCGACATTGCTGTTGTTGCTTTATCTACTGTTGTTGTTCCGGTTGGTGTTCTCGTCTTATTTCCTGCTACATCATATACTTCTGCATACGTCTTATACGTCTTTCCTGCTGTTAAGCCTGATATTGTCTTGGTCTTTGTTTGTTTCGTTGTTGCTCCTGCTGTTGCTCCTGCTGCTTGATATGTGTCTGTTACATTCTTCGTTGTACTATCTACTGTATAATACCAGATTATCTTTCCTAATCCTGAATTTGCGTCTGTTGCTGCGGTACTTAACGATACACTTGATGTTGTACTTCCTGTTGCTGTTAATGCTGTATTTACCGTTGGTGCTGTCTTATCTATCTTACTTATTGTTGATGATGCATTTGAACTTATATTTCCGGTTTGTGCTTTTTCTACTAACCTTGCATACATCGTTCCATTTGCACTTAAGCTTGGTTTTGTACT